>NZ_BAABHO010000036.1:0-64525 GCF_039542135.1 Actinomycetospora chlora | reverse complement strand
GGACCGGGCCGTGCGCGCCGCGGCCGCCCGGGCCGCCCGGCCCGAGCGGCCGGCCGAGCGCGTCATCGGCACGCCGCCGCGGGTGCGTTCCGCGGCGGCCGCCCCCAGCGTCGTGACGGTGCGGCGGGTGCCGGGCGAGGGCGACGGCGTGGTGTCGCCGGAGAACAGGCCCGCCACCTTCGCGCCCAGCCCGACGACGATGAGCACGGGTCCGACGACGAGGGCGTAGGGCACGCCGAGCGCGATCACCGCGATGCCGGCCCCCAGGAGGACCAGACCGCCGAACAGGAGGAGAGCGGACCGCACGACGACCACGCTACGTGGTACCCAACGGCTCAGCAGTCAGCCGAACGGTCCAACGCAGCGGTGCGGCCGGCGGTGACGACCGCGGGACGGGGTCGTAGAGTGTGCCGAACGCGTCTGGGAGGGCACATGGAGTTCGCGGTCCGGTACGTCAACGGTCCCCTGCAGGGGGTCGGTTCGATCACGGTGCCGGACGACGCCGGTGAGGAGCCGCCGACGCTGCAGCGCATCCCGCTGCCCAGCGGCGAGCACGGCCTGCGGCGCACGGTGTCGGACATGGCGGGCGGCGGCCAGCACGCGATCTACGAGCGCACGGGCTTCAACGAGCCCAGCGGCGAGTGGGAGTTCACGCTGGTCCGCGTGGAGTAGACGGCGTCCCTCGGGGGTCGCCGCGGCGGCCCCCGATGGGCGAGGATCGGGCCGTGTCCACGGATCCCGCCGGCGCCACCGGCGTCCTGCGCCCCGCGACCGCCGACGACGCGGAGCGGGTCGCGGCGATCTTCGCCGGCTACGTGCTGCAGTCGATCGCCACGTTCGTCGAGGACCCGCCGTCCGACGAGTACTGGCGCGAGCGCATCACCACCGCCGGCCCGACCCGCCCGTTCCTCGTCGCCGAGATCGATGGTGAGGTCGAGGGCTTCGCGTACGCGGCGCCCTTCCGTCCGCACGGGGCCTATCGCCACACGGTCGAGGACTCGATCTACATCGCGCCGGAGGCGGCCGGCCGCGGTGTCGGCTCGCGGCTGCTGCGTGACCTGCTGGACGCGCTGCGCGGCACCGACGTGCGCCAGGTGGTCGCCGTGATCGCCGCGCTGCCCGGGACCCGTCACGACACCCCGTCGATCGTGCTGCACCGCCGCCTCGGGTTCGTCGAGGTGGGGCGGATGCCCTCGGTCGGCTACAAGCGTGGGCAGTGGGCCGACACGGTGCTCATGCAGCTCGACCTGCGCCCGGAGGGCTGACCGCCCCCTTCCGGACGGCCCCGGAGACGACGACGGCCCGCCCCGCGGATGCGGGACGGGCCGATCGTGACGTGGGTGCGGGGCCTCAGGCCTCGACGGCCACCGCCGCCGGGCGGGCCCAGTTGCGCTGCGCGTGCCGGACAAGGGCCGAAGCCACCCCGACGCCCGCTCCCGCACTCACGATCATGCCGATGAACACTGCCGCCATGACAGCTCCTCCTCACCACCTGCACGCGCCCGGGGCCGGCGACCGGGTCCGGATGACCCGACCGGCTCGCCGTCGCTTGCGAACGTCGGATGCTGTCTGCATCCACCCCTAGAGACGCGTGGATCACGGGCGGTGTTCCGTCCCGGGGGCGACGCGCGGGATGACCCCACTCACAGCGAGGTCGCGTTTCCGCCCTGTGAGGAACGCGCGTGACCAGTAGTGTCCGAACGACCACGCGAAGTAAACGGTCGTTAACGACATTTGTCTCGTTCGAGGCAAAACGGACATCTGCATTCCCCGGTCGGGGTCGAGGGGAGACGACGTGACGCAGACCGCCGGCGGTGCGCCCGAGGGCATCACCGTCACCGACAACGCGACGATGAAGCGGGCCGTCGGCGCCGCGGCCGTCGGCAACATCACCGAGTGGTTCGACTTCGGGGTGTACGCCTACCTGGCGACGACGATCGAGGAGCAGTTCTTCCCGCCCGACAACCCGGCGCTGGCCCAGGTCGGCGTGTTCGCGGGGTTCGCCGTCTCGTTCCTGGTGCGCCCCCTCGGCGGCCTGTTCTTCGGCCCCCTCGGCGACCGGATCGGGCGCACCAAGGTCCTCTCCATCACCGTCATCATGATGGCGGTCGGGACGTTCCTGCTCGGCTTCATCCCGTCGTACTCCGCGATCGGCATCTGGGCGCCGATCCTGCTGGTCGTCTGCCGCGTCGTGCAGGGCTTCTCCACCGGCGGCGAGTACGCGGGCGCGATGACCTTCATCGCCGAGTACTCCCCCGACCGCCGGCGCGGTTTCTTCGGCAGCTTCCTCGAGTGCGGCACGTTCATCGGGTACGCGCTCGGCGCCACGGTCGCGACCATCATCCCGCTGGTCTCGTCGCCGGAGTTCGCCTCCACCTGGGCGTGGCGCATCCCGTTCTTCATCGCGCTGCCCCTCGGCATCGTCGGGGTCTACCTGCGCGTCAAGCTCGAGGAGACCCCGGCCTTCCAGACACTGCTCTCCGAGTCCGAGGAGCGCGAGGGGCAGCAGGCCGGCGCCGGCATCAAGAAGCTGTTCCGGGACTACTGGCCGGCGATGCTCATGGCCGGCGGGCTCGTGGTGGCCTGGAACGTCCCGAACTACATGCTCACGAGCTACATGCCGACCTACCTCGAGGAGAACGTCAAGGACGTCGGCGGCACCGCCATCGACAGCACGACCTCGCAGATCCTGCAGATCGTCATCCTGTGGGCGGCCGTGTTCGTCATCCCGTTCCTGGGCCGGCTCTCCGACCGGGTGGGCCGCAAGCCGATCCTGTGGGCCGGCGCGATCGGCACGATCGTGCTCGCGTTCCCGATGATCCTGGTGCTCAAGAGCGGGTCCGTGCCGCTGGTCGCGCTCGGTCTCGCCGTGATGGCCGCACTGCTCATCTGCTTCTCGGCCACCTGCCCGTCGACGCTGCCGGCCCTGTTCCCCACCGAGATCCGCTACGGCGGCCTGTCGATCTCGTTCAACATCTTCGTGTCGGCCTTCGCCGGGACGACGTCGCTGATCATGACCGCGGTCGTGCTGGCCACCGGGTGGGCGTACTGGCCGGCGGTCTACCTGATCATCTTCGCCGTCGCCGGTGCCGCGGTGCTGCTCAAGCTGCGCGACCCGGCCGGGCAGCCGCTGCCGGGCTCGAACCCGGCGGTGTCGACCGACCAGGAGGCGCGCGAGCTCGCCGCCTCCCGCGGCTGACGCGGGGCGGTGTCCGACCAGGGGGGTGTCGGGGCGGCGGAACGCGGGCACGATGCTCGCGTGTCCGTCGACTCGACCGCCTCTCCCGGCCCCACCGTCTTCGTCCTGTTCGGGGCGACCGGTGACCTCGCCAAGCGGCTGGTGCTGCCCTCGTTCTTCCGCCTCGTCGAGGAGAAGCTGCTGCCCGACGAGTGGCGCCTGATCGGGAGCGGTCGCCGCAGCAAGACCGACGACGAGTTCCGCGACGACGTCCGCGCGGCGCTCGAGCAGTTCGGCGACCTGCGGCCCGCCGACGGTCCGTGGGACGAGTTCTCCTCCCGGCTGCGCTTCGCCGGGGGCGGCTTCACCCCCGACGACGCGGGCGAGCTGCTCGACCGCATCGCCGAGGCGCGCGGCGACCTCGGGCAGGACGCCCAGCTCGTGCACTACCTGGGCCTGCCGCCGCAGACCTTCGGCGAGTACACCCGTGCCCTCGGCGCCCACGGCCTCGCCGAGGGCTCCCGGGTCGTCTACGAGAAGCCGTTCGGGACGTCGCTGGAGACCTTCCGCGAGCTCGACGAGGTCGTCCACGACGTCCTCGAGGAGTCCCAGGTCTTCCGCATCGACCACTTCCTGGGCAAGGAGGCCACGCAGGAGCTGCGCGCGCTGCGCTTCGCCAACGGTCTGTTCGGCAGCTCGTGGGACCGCCACCACGTCGCCGCGGTGGAGATCGACGTGCCCGAGACCCTCGACGTCGCCGATCGCGCCGAGTTCTACGACGCGACCGGCGCCGTGCTCGACATGCTCGTCACCCACCTGTTCCAGGTGGCCGCCGAGGTCGCGATGGACCCGCCGGCGACGTTCGGGCCCGACGACGTCGCCGCCGCGCGCAACGACGTCATCCGGTGCTTCCGGCCGCTGGCGCGCGAGGACGTCGTGCGCGGGCAGTTCGACGGCTACCGCGACCTCGACCACGTCGCCGACGACTCGACCACCGAGACGTTCGTGGCCGCCCGCCTGTGGGTCGACAGCGACCGCTGGCGCGGCGTGCCGTTCCTGCTGCGCACCGGCAAGCGGATGGCCGAGAGCCACCAGAAGGTCAACCTCGTCTTCCGCGACCCCCAGGACGGGCCGCTGACCGGCGACGACCTGCCGGCGCGCGGCAACGTGCTCTGCTTCGACCTGGCCGGCGACGGCGCCCTGGCGCTGTCGATGAACGTCAAGACGCCGGGCGCGTCGCTGGAGCTCGGCACGACCTGGACCCAGATCCCGCTCGACGGGCTCTCGGGCGGCGACCCGCTGCCGCCCTACGTGCGGCTGATCCACGACGTGCTCGTGGGCGACCGGGCGCTGTTCACCCGCCCCGACGGGCTCGAGGACGTGTGGAAGGTCGCCGCCGAGGTGCTCGACGACCACCGGCAGCCCGAGCCCTACGCCCCGGGCAGCTGGGGCCCCGAGTCCGCCGTCCGCCTCGCCGACCCCGTCGGCTGGGTCCTCCCCCACTGACCCCACGTGCGTGATCTTCGGAGCTATCGCTCAGAAGATCACGCACGTAGGGGTCAGGGGCGGATCTCGAGCAGGAGCTCCGGCGGGATCGCGAAGTAGCCGGCGAACGGCGCGGCCTGGGCGCAGAGCAGCGTCATGGCCAACGCCATCGCGGTCGCCAGGAGGCCGAGGGCGACCGCGGCGCGGCGCAGGCGGTCGGCGTGGACGCAGGCCGTCGCGGCCAGCGTCACCAGGGCGACGAGGTAGAGCGCCGTCAGCCGCAACGGGTCGATCGCGGACGTCGAGAGCACGAGCCGCGTGCGCCGGGACTCGAGGGCCCCGTCGATCGAGGAGACGATGCGGTCCTGCGCGACCCGCTGGCCCTCGCTCTGCACGGGCAGGTCCAGGGCGATCCGCTGGATCGCCACGAGCGCCGCCGGCGCGACGGTGAGCGACGCGTCGCCGCCCGACATCTGCGGCCACTCGTCGCGGACGTAGCCGTCGATCTGGGCGTCCAGCAGCGTCCGCACCTCGGGCCGGCGATCGGGGAACGAGCCCATCAGCAGGTCGATGTCGCGCAACGCGCTCGCCTCCTGCGCCACCGCCGCCGCGGCGTCACCCCGGTCGGCCCACACGTCGGCCACGAGGAAGCCGACGAGCAGACCGAAGATCAGACCCATCGGGGCGAGCAGGCCCGGGCTGAGCGGGCCGAGGGCGTCGGCGCGCCCCCGGCGGCGCAGCAGCCGCAGGACGACGAGGCACAGCCCGGCCCCGAGGTAGAGGGCGAGGAACACCGTCGCCGCCACGACGAGCACGGGGGCGTGCGCCAGCCACGCGATCACAGCGGCGCAGCCTAGGTGAGCAGGATTCGCGGGGACAGCCGCGAATCCTGCTCACCCGGGTGGGTCAGTGCTGGGCGCCCGGCTCACCGGCGTACTCGGGGCCGGCCTGCTGGCGGTTCGCCGGGTCCTCGGCGGAGGCGCCCTGGATGGCGCGCCACACCGCCTCCGGCGTCAGCGGCATGTCGACGTGGCGCACGCCGAGGTGGGACAGCGCGTCGACCACGGCGTTGTGCACCGCGGGCGTCGAGCCGATCGTCCCGGACTCCCCGATGCCCTTGGCCCCGATCGGGTTGAGGTGGGTCGGGGTCTCGGTGTTGGACACCTCGAACGGGGGCAGGTCCGCCGCCGACGGGATGACGTACGACGCGAGGTTGCCGCTGGTCGGGTTGCCGTCCTCGTCGAAGGTGACCCGCTCGTAGAGGGCCTGCGCGATGCCCTGGGCGATGCCGCCGTGCTGCTGGCCGGCGACGAGCAGCGGGTTGAGGATGCGGCCAGCGTCGTCGACGGCGACGTGGCGGCGCTGGGTCACCATCCCGGTGTCCAGGTCGACGTCGACGACGGCGATGTGCGACCCGAACGGGAAGCTCGACTGGCCCTGCTTGAAGTCGAGCTCCTGGCGCAGCGGGCCGGCCTCCCCGTCGTCGGAGCCCGAGCCGTCCTCGGCCGCCGTGGCCACCTGCGACCAGGTGATCGTGCGGTCGGCGACGCCGCGGACGCCGAAGCCGCCGTCGGTCTGCTCGATGTCGTCGGTCGACGCCTCGAGCAGGTGCGCGGCGATCTCCCGCGCGCGGTCCACCAGCTGCTCCGACGCGGTCCAGATCGCGCTGCCGCCGGTCTGCAGCGAGCGCGACCCCAGCGTGCCGGCGCCGCTGCGCACGAGCGCGGTGTCGGACTGGACGACCTTGACCTTGTCCATCGGCACACCGAGCACACCTGCCGCGAGCTGCGCGAACGCCGTCTCGTGGCCCTGGCCGTGGGCGCTGGTGCCGGCCATGACGGTGAACGTGCCGTCCGGGTGGGCCTGCGCCGAGCCGTACTCGCCATCGAGGCCGAGCGGCGCGGTGACCTCGACGTAGGACGCGACGCCGATGCCCATGGCGGTCCGGCTGCCCTCCGCGCGGCGGCGCTCCTGCTCGGCGCGCAGGCCGTCGTAGTCGGCGGCGGCCTTGACCGCGTCCAGGGCCTTCTCGTGCTCGGCGTTGTCGTACTCGGCGCCGGTGAGGCTCGTCATCGGGTACGCGTCGGGCTGGAGGAAGTTCTTGCGGCGCATCTCCAGCGGGTCGACGCCGATCTCGTCGGCGGCGATGTCGATGATCCGCTCGAGCAGCTGGGTGGCCTCGGGCCGCCCGGCGCCGCGGTAGGCGCCGGTGGTCGTCGTGTTGGTGACGACGGTCTTCCACGTGAAGTCGATGGCCGGGATGTCGTAGACGCCCTGGGCCATGAGCTGGGTCAGGCTCGGCAGGATCGTGCCCACCGCGGGGTACATGCCGCCGTCGCCGACGACCGTCGCGCGCAGCCCGACGATGCGCCCGTCGTTCTTCACGCCGAGCTCGACGAACTGGACCTGGGCGCGCCCGTGGACCATCGAGAGCAGGTTCTCCGAGCGGGTCTCGGTCCAGCGCACGGGCCGGCCGAGGTCCATCGCTGCGCGGGCGGCGATCGAGTACTCGGGGTAGGCCGTGGCCTTGGGGCCGAAGCCGCCGCCGACGCGGGGGGCGATGACGCGGACCTGCTCGGCGTCGAGCCCGAGGTCCGAGGCCACCGCGTCGCGGGCGCCGTGCGGGGTCTGGATCGACAGCCACAGGGTGACGCCGCCCGACGGCTCGCCCGGGACGGCGACGCAGGCGTTGGGCTCCATCGGGATGCCGGCGAGGCGCTGGTTGTAGAACTTCGCCGAGACGACCGTGTCGGCGGTGTCGAAGATGCCCTCGACGTCGCCCGTGCCGGCGCCCGCGACGACGTTGGAGCCGTGCTCCTCGAAGATCACCGGGGCGTCGTCGGCGAGGGCCTCCTCGATGCCGACGACGGCGGGCAGCGGGTCGATGTCGGGGAACACCGACTCGGCGGCGTCGAGCGCCTGCCCCGCGGTCTCGGCGACGACGGCCGCGACGATGTCGCCGACGAACCGCACGCGGCCCCGGGCCAGCGGCGGGCGCGACATCGCGTCCGGCACGACGCCCGGCAGGCCCGGCCGGTCGTTGATCTGCAGGTCGCCGTCGGTGTAGACCCCCACGACGCCCGGGCGCGAGCGCGCCTCCTCCACGTCCACCGAGTTCAGCGTCCCGTGGGCGATCGGTGAGCGCACGAAGACCACGTGCAGCGAGCCCTCGACCGGCAGGTCGCCGGTGTACTGCGAGGCGCCGGTGATGAGCTCCTGGTCCTCGGTGCGCTTCACCGAGTGACCGAAGATCGAGCCGGATCGACTGGGGGTGATGGTCATCGGTGCTGCTCCTCGGTGTCGAGAGTGATCGTGGCGGTGATCGAGGGCGGCGCCCCCGGGACGCCGCCGGTGACGCGGAGGACGTCCCCGCCGGGGCTGTCCTCGTGGTCCGCTCGGACGGTCGCCCCGGAGAACACCGGCCGCGCGAGGCGGTAGGCGCAGTGGGCGACGCCCCGGCCGGGCCGGTGGCGCCGGGGTATCTCCAGCAGCATGAGCGCGAGGAGCGGACCGTGCACGACGAGACCGGGGTAACCCTCGACCCCGGTCACGTACGGCTCGTCGTAGTGGATGCGGTGGGTGTTGTAGGTGAGGGCGCTGAAGCGGAAGAGCAGCGTGGGGTCCGTCCGCAGCTCCACCGCCTCGCCCGACGCCGCCGGCGCGCTCCCGGGCGGGTCGGGGGCGGCGATCCCCCGCGAGGCCCCCGGCGGCTGGGACCGGTAGACGACGTCCTGCTCCTCGGCCACGGCCAGGGCCCCGTCGGCGCCGGTGTACTCGTGCCGCACGGTGACCAGCAGCATCGCCCCGCTGCGACCGTGCTTGACCTCGGAGGCGGTCAGCGCGGAGACGCGCGTCAGCTCCTCCCCCACCCGCATCGGGCGGCGGACCTCCAGGCGCCCGCCGGCGATCATGCGGCGGCGGTCCGGGACGGGCGGGAGGAACGTCCCGGCCGCGGGGTGCCCGTCGTCGCCGAGCTCGTCCTGCCGCGGGTGGTCGAGGAAGCCGAACCAGTGCCACAACGGGGGCAGGGCGTCGCCCTCCCCGGCGACCGGCGGCAGGTCGAGCAGGCCGGAGAACGCCGCGACCGACCACGCCGGGGTGCTCCCCGTGGTCGACACCGGCGCGGGCGACCAGGCGGCCGTCGCCGCCGCGAGATCGACCTCGCCCACGTCCGTCCTCCTCGTCGTCCGCCGCGGCGCCCAGAAGATCAGATGGCACGCGCCGGCGTCGAGTCCGGTTTCCGCGGAGCGGTACTGCTCTGGGCCGTTCGCGAGGCGCCCTGCCCGCCGACGGGTTGCGCGCGACCGAGCAGGCTGGACGGGGGCCCGGTCACCGGCCACGATCGCCGCCGTGGACTTCGACGAGGCCCGGGCCGTGTTCTGCCAGCCGCGCACCGGCCCGGTCGCCGCGCCGACCGCGGCGCCGACCCCGGCCCGCCGACTGCGCGACGCCGTCGAGCCGCTCGCCATGGTCACCGTGTGGAGCGGGCCGGCCGCCGACGCCAGCGCGGCCGCCGGTCTCGACTTCCTCGGCGGCTACGTCGGCGGCCGCGCCTCGGTGCTCGGCGACGTCGACGGAGCGGTCGTCGCCGCCGCCTTCGCCGTGTTCGAGCCCGACCTCGTCGGCGGCCTCTGGGACCAGGCCCGCGCGTCGTGCCCGGTCGCCGAGCTGCGGGCCCTGCGTGAGCGCGCCGGGACCGAAGCCCTGCGCACGGTGCTCGCCGACGTCGACGAGGCCGAGATCGACACCGTCGTCACCGCCCTGCGCGCGGGCCTCGACACCGCCGACCCCATGGGCCGGCCGCTGTTCGCCGGGATGTCGCGGATGCCCTGGCCGGCCGCACCGCACGGCCGGCTCTGGCACGCGGTGACGCTGCTGCGCGAGCACCGCGGCGACTCCCACGTCGCCGCCTGCGTCGCCGCGGGCCTCGACGGCATCGAGGCCAACATCCTCACCGAGCTGCGGGTCGGCTTCGCGCTCCTGGAGTACACGTCCACCCGCGGGTGGTCGGCCGAGGTCATGGACGCGGCGATCGCCCGGCTGCGCGGCCGCGGCCTGCTCGAGGGGGACGCCCTGTCCGCCGCGGGCCGGCGCGTCCGCGACGGCGTCGAGGACGCCACCGACCGGGCCCAGCAGTCCGTGGTGGACGCCCTGGGCGACGGGCTCGACCGCACCGTCGCCACCCTCGGCGCGTGGGCCGAGCCGGTGCTGGCCCACGGCTGGTTCCCGCCCGACCCCTACAAGCGGGCGGCCGGCTAGACCGGTCAGGCCTCCGGGACCTCCTCCTCGATCTCGTCGAGCCAGATCGTCGCCGACGAGTCGGACGGGGCCCGCCAGTCCCCGCGCGGCGAGAGCGACCCGCCGGCGACGACCTTCGGGCCGTTGGGCTGCGCGGAGCGCTTGAACTGGGCGAAACCGAAGAAGCGCTGCGCGAAGACCTGGAGCCAGTGCCGGATGTCGGCGAGCTCGTAGGACCTGCGGTCGCCCTCCGGGTAGCCGGGCGGCCAGACCCCGGCGTCGAGGTCGCGCCACGCGTGCCAGGACAGGAAGGCGATGCGCGAGGGCCGGAACCCGTGGCGCAGGAACCAGTAGAGGTTGAAGTCCTGCAGGTCGTACGGCCCGATCTTCTGCTCGCTGGACTGGATCTCCTGGTCGGAGTCCGCGGGCACCAGCTCGGGGCTGATCTCGGTGTCGAGCACGTCGGTCAGGACCGTGCCGACCTCGTCGTCGAACTGCTGCGAGCTGATGACCCAGCGGATGAGGTGCTGGACGAGCGTCTTCGGCACCCCGGAGTTGACCGTGTAGTGCGACATCTGGTCGCCGACGCCGTAGGTCGACCACCCGAGCGCCGCCTCCGACAGGTCGCCGGTGCCGACGACGATGCCGCCGCGCTGGTTCGCCGCGCGGAACAGGTAGTCGGTGCGCAACCCGGCCTGGACGTTCTCGAACGTCACGTCGTACTGCGGCTCGCCCTGCGAGAACGGGTGGCCCAGCTCCTTGAGCATGAGCCGCGCCGTCTCGGTGATGTCGATCGTCTCGAACGTGACGCCGAGCGCCTCGGACAGCCGCTGCGCGTTCGACTTGGTCCGCTCGCCGGTGGCGAAGCCGGGCAGGGTGAAGGCGAGGATGTCCGAGCGCGGGCGCCCGGCGCGGTCCATCGCCCGCGCCGCCACGATCAGCGCGTGGGTGGAGTCGAGCCCGCCCGAGACGCCGATGACGACCTTCGCGTCGCCGATCGCGCGCAGGCGCTGCAGCAGGCCCGCGACCTGGATGTTGTAGGCCTCGAAGCAGTCCTGCTCGAGGCGTGCCGGGTCGGCGGGCACGAACGGGAAGCGCTCGACCTCGCGGCGCAGCCCGATGTCGCCGGCCGGCGGGTCGAGCACGAAGCCGATCGTGCGGAACGGGAGGTCGTGGCGGCGGCGGTTGTCGTCGAACGTCCCCATCCGCAGGCGCTCGGAGCGGAGCAGGCGCAGGTCGACGTCGGCGACGGCGTGCCGCTCCCCGGACGGGAAGCGCTCGGTCTCGGCGAGCAGCGTCCCGTTCTCGTGGATGCTCGTCTGGCCGTCCCAGCTGACCTCGGTGGTCGACTCGCCGTCGCCGGCCGCGGCGTAGACGTAGGCCGCCGAGCAGCGCGCCGAGGCCGACCTCGCCAGCAGCTGGCGGTCGTCGGCCCGCCCGACCGTGATCGGGCTGCCGGAGATGTTGGCCAGCACCGTCGCCCCGGCCAGCGCCGCCTCCGCGCTCGGCGGGATCGGCACGAACATGTCCTCGCACACCTCGACGTGCAGCACGAGGCCGTCGACGTCGGTCGCGTCGAAGAGCAGGTCGGCGCCGAAGGGGACGTCCTCGCCGCCCAGCGTGATCGTCCCAGCCTCCCCCGCGCCGGAGGCCAGCTGGCGGGGCTCGTAGAACTCGCGGTAGTTCGGCAGGTAGGTCTTGGGGACGACGCCGAGCACCCGCCCGCGGTGCACCACCACGGCGCAGTTGTAGGCCCGGTTCCGGTGGCGCAGGGGCGCGCCGACCACCAGCACCGGGGTCAGCTCCGTCGACGCCGCGACGACGTCGCCGAGGGCGGCGACGACGCTGTCGAGGAGGGTGTCCTGCATCAGCAGGTCCTCGATCGAGTAGCCGGACAGGCACAGCTCCGGGAACACCGCGAGGCCCACCCCGTCCTCGTGGCACTCCCGGGCGACGGCCAGCAGGGAGCGGGCGTTGGCCGGCGGGTCGGCGATCGTGGTGCGCAGGGTCGCGGCCGCGACGCGCACGAAGCCCTGGTGGTAGACCGACGTGAAGGGCGGGGTGGGCATGTCCGGCTGTCCTCCTGGGCCTGCTCCGGGGCGGAGACGCGGGCGAGCGTAGATCGCCCGCCCGGTCGCCGCCGGAGGGTCAGGCGGTGCCCGCGACCGGCGTGACCGGCGTGCGGTCCTCCTCGGGCACGAGCGCCCAGGCGGCCAGGTAGGCGATCAGACCCACGAGGTGCCCGAAGACGGCCAGGAGTATCGCCACGACCCGCACGAGCGTCGGGTCGAGGCCGGTGCGGGCCGCGCTGCCGCCGCAGACGCCGGCGATCCAGCGGTCGCCGACGCTGCGGCGGAAGCCGAACGACTCCGGCGCGGGCTGCTGTTCCGGCGGCTGTTCCGGCTGCGGCGCGGGGGTCGGGTCGGCGGGCGTGTTCTCCGGTGTGCTCACGGGACCGAGCGTGCCGCCGCGGGACGGCCGCGCCCTCCGGGTCGGTCCCTGGTCCGACCCCGGTCCTCGCCCCGGGTGCCTCAGGGAGTCCCCGGGGTCGCAGGTCACGGTTGACCCGGCGCCCGGCGGGCACTCCTGCCGCGACCCCCTCGAGCCCCCGGGAGCACCGTGTCCGCCGCACCGACGCACCTCACGGCCGTCCCGCCCGCCGCGCCCGTCCGGGTGCCGCCCGGCGAGTTCGTCGCGGACGACCCCCCGGTGCCGGCCGGGGCGGTGCGCGCGGTCGCCGACGAGATCGCCGAGGCCGCGGCCACCGTCGCGGAGGACGTCGAGCAGATCGTCGAGGGAGCCGTCGGCGAGCTGCTCGCGGGCGCCGGCGTGGCGTGGGGCCTCGTCCGCGACGCCCTGGGCGAGCTGACCGACACCGGCGTGGCGGACCTGCCGCGCACGGTGGTCGAGGTCGGCGGCGCCGCGCTCGCCGCGCTGGCCGCCGAGACGTGGCGCCGCGGCGGCGCGGTCGCCGCCACCACGCAGGTCGCCGGCCGCCACGCCGCGGCCCGGGCGGCGACCGCCGTGCTCCGGATCGCCACCGCGGACCCGTCCGGCCGCCGATCCTGACCGTTCGTCACAGTCACGCCGTCTCACCCAGCCGCAGTCACCCTTTTGACGTAGCACTGGCGATGTGTTCTGACTTACAGTGACCGGCACCGCCGGCACAGCCGGCGGACCACCACTGTCAGCAGCGGGTGTCCCGGGGGGTCCGGGGACCCCGCAGGAAGGGGTCGGCGATGCGCACGACCTACCGGGTCCTCGCCTGGATCCTGGCCCTCGAGGTGGTCGTGCAGGCCGCCGCCATCGCCTGGGCGCTCTTCGGCCTCAGCGCCTGGATCGAGGGCGGCGGGGTGCTCGACGCCGCCGCGATGGAGGCCGAGCCGCAGTTCGACGGCGTCGTCGGCTTCATGGTCCACGGCCTCAACGGGCAGATGATCGTGCCGGTCGTGGCGCTGGTCCTGCTCGTGGTCTCGTTCTTCGCGAAGCTGCCCCGCGGGGTCGCGTACGCCGCGGCGCTGTTCGTCATGGTCCTGCTGCAGGTGCTCCTGGGCATCGTGTCGCACTCGATCCCGGCGCTCGGGATGCTCCACGGGGCCCTGGCACTGGCCATCCTCGTCACCGCCGTGCTCTCGGCCCGGCTCACCGCCGCGCCCGCGAGCACCGCGACGCCGGCCGCGATGGCCTGAGCGGGCTCGACGATGTTGCGAGCGCGGCGGCGGTGGCGCACCAGGGTCCGGCGCCGGACCCTGGTCGCCCTCGTCGCCGCGCTCGCGGTCGTCGTCCCGATCGCCTGGATGTGGGCCGACAGCCTGGTGCCCGCGACGTACTCGGTCGCGGACATGGGCACGCCCGACTTCGGTGGCGGCCCGGTCGGGCCGGACCACGCGGGGATGGCGGGAATGGCCGGGACGACCTCCGTCGACCGGCTCCGGGAGCCCCCGGGTCCGGCCGACGTCGACGTCACGCTGGTCGCCCGCGGCGGGCGCGTGACGCTGCCGTCGGGACGTGTGGTCGACGGCTTCACCCTCAACGGCACCACCCCGGGCCCCGAGATCCGGGCCGTGCAGGGCCAGCTCGTGCAGGTCCGGCTGGTGAACGAGAACGTGGCCGAGGGCGTCACCCTGCACTGGCACGGCTACGACGTGCCCGCCGGTGACGACGGTGTCGCCGGCGTGACCCAGGACGCCGTGCGGCCGGGCGGCTCGTTCGTCTACCGCTTCCGCGCCGGGCAGGCGGGGACGTACTGGTACCACTCGCACCAGGTGGCCGACCCGCAGGTGCAGGGCGGGCTGTTCGGCGCGCTCGTCGTCACCCCGACCGACGGGCTCGGCGGCACCGGCGACGTCACGGCCGTCACCCACCTCTACCAGGGCCGGCGCACGGTCAACGGGCTCGACGGCGACGTCGCGGCCCCGGGCGCCCCGGGCACGCGGGTGCGCGTGCGCGTGGTCAACACCGACAACGGGCCGGTGCAGGTGTGGGTCGGCGGCGCGCCGTACCGGCTCGCCGCGATCGACGGCACCGACGTCACCGGGCCGACCCCGACGAGCGACGCGCTGAACGTCACCGCGGGCGCCCGCGCCGACCTGGAGATCGACCTCCCCGCCGACGGTGCGGGCGTGCGGGTCGAGCTCGGCGGCGCCTCCGCGGTGACCTTCGGGCGGCCCGCGGCCCCCACCCCGCGGCCGCGGGGCGAGCTCGACCCCCTGCGCTACGGCAGCCCGGCCGCCCTGCCCTTCGACCCCGCGGCCGCCGACCGGCGCTTCGACTACGTCATCGGGCGGCGCCTCGGGTTCCTCGACGGCACGCCCGGCCTGTTCTGGACGATCAACGGCCACCTCTGGCCCGACGTGCCCATGTTCGTCGTGCGCGAGGGCGACGTCGTCCGCATGCACATCGACAACCGCAGCGGCCAGCTGCACCCCATGCACCTGCACGGGCACCACGCGGTGGTGCTCGCCCGCGACGGCGTGCCGGCCACCGGCAGCCCGTGGTGGGTCGACAGCCTCGACGCGCAGGACGGCCACACATACGACGTCGCGTTCGTGGCCGACAACCCCGGCCTGTGGATGGACCACTGTCACAACCTGACCCACCCGGCCGAGGGCCTCATGGCCCACCTGATGTACGAGGGCGTGACCACGCCGTACCGCGTGGGTGGGGACCCCCACAACGACCCGGAGTGATCGCGCCCCGCGACGGGGGGATACTCGTCGGTAACCCACGCGGTCGCCACGACCGCCCGGAGGTGACCGATGTCCACCCCGACCACGCTCGCGCCCGGGGTCGCCCCCTGGCTGCTCGCCCACGCGACCGCCTGCGCCGAGGCCGTGACCAGCGCTCTCGCCCTGCTCGACGACGACGAGGTCGACACCGTCCCCGATCTCTCCGGGGAGGGCTTCACCCTCGAGGTGCACGCGGATCCGCCACGCGCGGTGCGGGCGCTGCGCTGGACCGCGCAGGGCTGGACCGTCACCGCCGACTCCGCCCTGCGACGGGCACCGCGCTGGACGGGCCTGGGCCTGCCGGCCGATGCCGATCCCCTCGAGCTGTGCGAGGCGCTGCGCGCCGCGGGCTGAGCAGCCGGCGGCAGGGGGCGGGTCCGGGCCGGTGCGGGCCCCTCGTCCGCACCGACGACCCGCACCGGAACGTACCGGGCGGTCGGCCCGCCACCAAGGCTCGAGCCGGACGGGCGGTCGCACCCCGTCGGCGAGCGCCCACGGGCCGTACGCACTTTGACGTACAGCGCTCGGGGCCGTAGCGCCCCTAGCCTCGGACGGGCGACGCCCCGCCGGGGGCCACGGGAGGCGACATGCGCGACCGGATGGACGACCACCTGATCCAGGAGCCCCGCATCCGTCGCGTCGTCCGGCGGCCGGCCGAGGACGTCGCGGAGCCGCCCCGGGACGGGCCCCCGGCCGCGGGGCGTCCCCGGCGCGACGAGCGAGCGGGCGACCGGTCCGGGGACCGGCAGACCGGCTAGCGGCCCCGCCCGTGGCCGTGACCGTTGCCGCGGCCGTTGCCGTTGCCGTTGCCGTTGCCGTGCCCGGGTCCGTCCCCGGAGCCGCCACGACCCGCGGCCGCGCGGTACTGCTCCCACCAGCGCTCCCACGCGGCCGCGGCGCGCGCCGAGTCCTGGCCACGGGAGCGGCGGGCCGACGACGTCGCCGCGACCTCGTCGACGTCCTCGACCGCCGTCTGCCGGGTCGTCGTGGTGCGGGCGGTGGTGCTGGGGGTCGGGTCGACCGGGATCACGGGGGGCGCGGCGACCGGCACGGGTAGCGGCGCCGGGAGCGCGGCGCCGGCGGCGTCGGGCCCGGCGGCCAGCGGCACCGGGTCGGCGGTGTTCGCCGCGACCACCACCCCGGCCACGCCGAGCACCCCGACCAGCCCGGCGCCCGCGGCGACGACCCGCCGGGCGGGGCGGAGGCGGTCGGAACGCTTGCGGCGGGCGGAGCGCGCGGTGACCGGGGTGACGGCGCGGGTGGCGGGCGGTAGGGCGATCGGGCCGGTGCGGTCGGTCGCGCCCTCGGACACGAGGGTGTCGACGCCCGGCGCGGACGCCGACTCCCCCGACAGCAGGCGGGCCGCCTGGGCGGCGGTGGGCCGCCGGGCGGGGTCGTGGTCGAGCAGCGCACGCAGCACCGGCGTGAGGTCGCCGGCGTGGCGGGCGGGCTGGACGACGCCGGTGGCGACGCGGGCGAGCACCTCGAGCGCGTTGCCGCCGTCGCCGGCCGGCGGGGTGCCCTCGAGGGCGGCGTAGAGCGTCGCGCCGAGGGAGAAGACGTCGGCCGCGGCGGTGGCGACGCCCCCGCGCGCGAGCTCGGGAGCCATGTAGTGGGGCGTGCCGGCGACCAGGTGGTCGCCCGCGCCGGGGTCGGCGTCGACGACCGCGATGCCGAAGTCGGTGACCGTCACGACGTCGCCGACGCCGATCATGATGTTGGCCGGCTTGACGTCGCGGTGGACGATCCCGCGCCCGTGCATCGCGGCGAGGCCCTCGGCGATCTCGGCGCCGATCGCCGCCACACGGGGCGGGGGCAGCGGGCCCTCGCGCTCGAGGAGGTCCGCGAGCGAGGGCGCCGCGACGTACTCCATGACGAGGCAGACCTCGCCGTCGAGCTCGGTCATGTCGAAGATCGCCGCGAGCCGCGGGTGGTGCAGGCGGGCGGCGACGCGTCCCTCACGGTGTGCCCGGTCGCGCACCTGCCGGGCGCGGGCCTCGTCGAGCGCCCGCCCGCCGTGCAGCCGCTTGATCGCGACGTCCCGGTCGAGCAGCTCGTCGTGGGCCCGCCACACCGAGCCGGAGCCACCGCGACCCACGGGGGCGATGAGGAGGTACCGGCCGGCGACGAGGCGTCCGGGCTCGATGGTGGCCCGGGCGTCCCACAGGGCGCTCGGTGCCGAGGTCGGCGTCGACATGCCCCTCCCTTCTACTCCCTGACCGTTCATCGCGGGGCGTGACCGTTCCGTTACCGAATCGGCACCGGATCGCGCAGCTCCCCCCGATCGGGTGGTGCCGCATCCTCGCCCACCCCCACGCTCGCGCCGCACCGGCCCACCGGTGCGCGAGCTGTGATCGGGGCCATGCGCCGTGTCGTGCGCGGGGACACAGCACTGACCAGCGGCGATCCGCTCGACTATTCGGTACCGTCGGTATCGAGTACTTCAGGTACTCCCATCCGACCCCGTACGACGCGGAGGGAACCGCCGACATGGCGATCTCGGACATCAAGGAGTTCACGCACCTGAGCGAGGCCGACGTCGCGGCCATCGGGCGTGAGTTCGACCAGATCCGTCGCGACGTCGAGGCGACGCGCGGCGAGGACGACGCCGCCTACATCCGTGGCGTGATCAAGCTGCAGCGCCGCCTGGAGATCGGCGGGCGCGCCGCGCTGGTGGGCAGCATCCTGCCCCCGCTGTGGATCGCCGGCACCGCCGCCCTGGCCGCCTCCAAGATCATCGAGAACATGGAGATCGGCCACAACGTCATGCACGGCCAGTGGGACTGGATGAACGATCCGGAGATCCACTCGGCCGCGTGGGAGTGGGACAACGTCTGCCCGGCCGAGCAGTGGAAGCACTCCCACAACTACCTGCACCACACGTACACGAACGTGATCGGCAAGGACAAGGACGTCGGGTACGAGATCCTCCGCGTCCGGTCCGACCAGCCGTGGCACCCCTACTACCTGGGCCAGCCGCTCTACAACGCGCTGCTGATGTTCCTGTTCCAGTGGGGCGTCGCGCTGCACGACCTCGACATCGAGGGCGCGGCGAAGATGGACGCCGACCCCGAGGAGATGAAGGCCAAGCTGCGCCAGATCGGGCGCAAGGCCGGCAAGCAGGCGCTCAAGGACTACGTGTTCTTCCCGGCCCTGTCCGGCCCGTTCTTCCCGGCGACGATCGCCGCGAACGTGACGGCCAACTTCGTCCGCAACGTGTGGTCCTACGCGATCATCTTCTGCGGGCACTTCCCCGACGGTGCCGAGGTGTTCACCGAGGAGGAGCTCGAGGGCGAGACGTGGGGCGAGTGGTACCTGCGCCAGCTGCTCGGCTCGGCCAACTTCACCGGCGGCAAGCTCATGCACCTCATGAGCGGCAACCTCGGCTACCAGATCGAGCACCACCTGTTCCCGGACCTGCCGTCGAACCGGTACCCGGAGATCGCGGAGAAGGTGCGCGACATCTGCGCCCGCTGGGACCTGCCCTACACGACCGGGCCGTTCCCGCAGCAGTTCTGGCAGTCCACGCGGTCGATCTGGAAGCTCTCGCTGCCGGTGGCGGGCGAGCTCAGGCGCTTCGTCGACCGCCTGACCGGCCGCGAGAAGCCGACCCCCGAGAACGCCGACGTTCCGGCGCCGCGGACGGCCGCCGAGCCGACCCACGTCGAGGAGCCCGTCGCCGCTTGATCCCTACGTGCGTGATCTTTCGAGCTATCGCTCGAAAGATCACGCACGTACGGTCACGAGTCGGGCGAGACCATCACGTAGTCGTCGGGCAGGGGCCGGCCGTCGAGGTGCGCCTCGAGCATCTCGTGCACACCCTCGGCGATCTTGACCTGGGCCTCCTGCGTCATGCCCGAGCAGTGGATCGTCATGGCCTCGCGGCCCTTCGGCAGCGACCGCCACGGGTGGTCGGCCGGGGCCGGCTGCGGGTACCACGTGTCCCCCGCGTAGCCCGCGAGGTGACCGGACTCGAGCGCCTCGACCAGCCCGTCCCGGTCGACGATCGCGCCGCGCGCGGTGTTGACCAGCCACGACCCCGGCTTCATCGCCTTCAGGCGCTCGGGCCCGAACAGGGCCTGGCTGCCGTCCATCAGCGGCAGCGCCAGGCAGATCACGTCCGACTGCGCGACCAGGGTGTCGAGCCGGGCGTAGCGCACGCCCAGCGTGGCCTCCTCGCCCGGCGACCGGCGGTGGTTCGCGTAGTAGAGCATCGTCACGTCGAAGCCCTTGAGGCGCAGCGCGGTGCGGGCGCCGATCGCGCCGAGCCCGACGATGCCGACCGTCTTGCCCTCGAGGTCGTGCGACGGCGCGGAGACGCCGGCGACGTCCCACCCCCCGTCGCGGGCGTTCTCGTGCGCCGGGACGAAGTTCCGGACCAGCGCCAGGATCTGCAGGACGTTGTGCTCGGCGACGCTGACGACGTTGCTGCCGGTGACCTCGGCGACGGTGATGCCGTGCTGCTTCGCGGTCTCCGGGTCGGTGTGGTCCGAGCCCACGCCCGCGGTGATCACGAGCTTGAGGTTCGAGGCCTTGGAGACCCGGTCCTCGTCGAGGTAGACCGGCCAGAAGGGCGTCGTGATCAGCACCTCGGCGTCGGAGAGCTCGGCGTCGAGCCCCTCGCCGGTGTCGGTGGTGGTGACCAGCTCGTGGCCACGGTCGGTGAGGAAATCGTGCAGCCCCAGGGCCTGGTCGGCGCTGGCGGGGACGTCGCCCTCGACGGCGTCGGACGGCGGGTAGGACACGTAGACGACCTTCATGCGGTCGGCTACCCGATCGCACGGGTGCCCTGCGGGCAGGTGAGCAGAAAACAGTGCTCCGGCACTGATCTCTGCTCACCTGCCGGAGGCACCTAGCGCAGGGCAGCGATCCTGTCGAGCACGGTCTTGCGGTTCTTGGTGCGGCGCTCGTAGGCGTCGACCTTCCCGAGGTCGCTCGGCGAGAGCCCGTCGACCGCCTTGGCGGCGTCCGCCGCGTTGAGGTCGTCGTAGTTCTTGATCGGCAGCTCCTCCTCGCGCGAGACCGCGCCCTTGGCCTCGCCCTCGGCCTGGGCGACGCCCGGCACGCGGCGGGCCTGGTCCGCGGCCGCGCCCGCGGCCCCGCCGATCTGCGTGCCGAGGCGCTGCAGCAGCGCCGGGAACGCCTCGGCGAGCTCGCGGGTGAACTGGGCCTGGGCGCGGGCGAACGCCTGCACCCACTCGGCCGTGCGGTTGCCGGCGGCC
Source organism: Actinomycetospora chlora (assembly GCF_039542135.1). Taxonomy (NCBI): domain Bacteria; kingdom Bacillati; phylum Actinomycetota; class Actinomycetes; order Pseudonocardiales; family Pseudonocardiaceae; genus Actinomycetospora; species Actinomycetospora chlora. The sequence continues at coordinate 44,174 of NZ_BAABHO010000036.1, read as the reverse complement.
TCCTCGGCCTCCGCGACGTTCTCCAGCAGCTCCTTGTAGGCCCGCAGCGACTCCTCGCCGCCCTGCCGGGCCCGGCTGACGATCTGCTCGTTCAGGCTCCGGACCTGCTCGACCACCTGCTCGACGCGCGGATTGCCGGCCATCGCTCCTCCTCGATCGGTGCTGCGCTGCACCACGGGGTGACAGCGGGTGGCGTCTCGCTTCCCGGCCATCGACACGGCCAAACAGGTGATCGGCGACCGCTCTCCGTACGCGGGACGAGCGGCGGTACCCCGGGCGTTCCGGAGAGCACGACGAGCTGTGTGACGCGCCTCGCATCGCCACCTACAGTGGTGACCGCCGCAACACGGTGCGTAGGAGGTCGTCAGCGATGCGCAAGCCACGCCACGTCCGGCTCACGGAGCCCCTGGTCCGGGAGAACGGGGAGCTGCGTCCGGCGAGCTGGGAGGAGGCCCTCGCGCGCGCCGCGGCGGGTCTGCGGGGCGTCCCGGCCGACGCCTTCGGGATGTTCAGCTGCTCGAAGGCGACCAACGAGATGAACTACGCCGCGCAGAAGTTCACGCGGGCGGTGATGGGCAGCAACAACGTCGACAGCTGCAACCGCACTTGACACGCTCCCAGTGTCGTCGGTCTGACGACGGTGTTCGGTGCCGGCGGCGGCACCTCCGCCTACATCGAGGCGGAACACGCCGACCTGCTCGTGCTGTGGGGTTCCAACGCGCGCGAGACGCACCCGATCTTCTTCCACCACGTGCTGCAGGGGCTGCGCCACGGCGCGCGGATGTACTCGGTCGACCCGCGCCACACCTCGACGGCGCACTGGGCCGATGCCTGGCTGGGCCTCGACGTCGGCACGGACATCGCGCTGGCCAACGCGATCGGCCGCGAGATCATCCACGCCGGGCTGGTGAACCGCGCGTTCGTGGAGCGCGCCACCACCGGCTTCGACGACTACGCGGCGACGGTCGAGCCCTACACGCTCGAGCGCGCCGAGGAGATCACCGGTGTGCCCGCGGCGACGATCCGCGAGCTCGCGCACGCCTACGCCCGCGCCGACCGCGCCCAGATCTGCTGGACGCTCGGCATCACGGAGCACCACAACGCCGCGGACTACGTGTTCGCGCTGATCAACCTCGCGCTGCTGACCGGCCACGTCGGCCGGTACGGCTCGGGGCTGGTGCCCCTGCGCGGGCAGAACAACGTGCAGGGCGGCGGTGACATGGGCGCGATCCCGGCCAAGCTGCCCGGCGGCTACGACGTCGGCGACGAGGCTGCGCGGCACCGCTTCGCGCAGGTGTGGGGCACCGACGACTACCCGCGCGAGCCGGGCATGCACCTCTCGCAGATGTTCGAGGCGATGGAGCGCGGCGAGCTCACGGCGCTGTACTGCATCGGCGAGAACCCCGCGGAGTCCGAGGCCAACGCCGCGCACGCGCGGCACCTGCTCGAGGGGCTGGACTGCCTGGTCGTGCAGGACATCTTCCGCACGGCCACCGCCGAGCTCGCCGACGTCGTCTTCCCCGCGACGGCCGACTGGTGCGAGTACGAGGGCACGGTGACCAACTCCGAGCGCCGCGTGCAACGGGTGCGCAAGGCGATCGAGCCGCCGGGGCAGGCCCGACCGGACACCCTGATCATCAGTGCCCTGGCCACCGAGCTGGGGCACGACTGGGGGCAGCCCAGCGCCGAGGAGGTCTGGGACGAGCTGCGGTCGGTGTCGCTGAACTGGCACGCCGGCATGAGCTACGCCCGCCTCGACGCGCTCGGCGGCATCCAGTGGCCCTGCCCGTCGGAGGACCACCCGGGCACGCCGCTCATGCACGCCCGGCTCTGGGCCGACGATCCCGCCGAGCGGGGCGCGCCGGCGCCGTTCACGCCGGTGGAGCACGTCGCGCCCGTCGACGCCCTCGACGACGAGTTCCCCATCCGCCTCACCACGGTGCGGGTGCTCGACGCCTACAACTCCGGGGTGCAGACCGGCGGCTATTCGTCGCCGCTGCGCCGCCGCGAGTCGCTGCGCATCGACGCCACCGACGCCGCACGCCTGGGCATCGCCGACGGCGAGCGCGTGCGCGTGGTGTCCCGGCGGGGAGCCGTGGAGGCGCCGGTGGCGGTCGACCCGTCGCTGCGGCCGGGGCTGGCGTCGTTCACGCCGCACTTCACCGAGGAGGTCGACGTCAACGTGCTGACCAACGACGCCTGGGACCCCAAGTCGGGGACCTCGGAGTTCAAGGCGACGGCGGTCCGGGTGGAGAAGCTGGACCGGATGGCCCCGGCGGCCACCGCGATGCCGGTGGCGGGAAGCTGACGGATGGATCTGCACCTCTCGAAGGCCGAGCCCAGCACCCTCGAGCGCGACACGGTCGACGCGGCGTTCGGCACGCTGGTCGCCCCGTCGAGCCGGGAGGACCGGCCGCAGCGCAGCGAGCACGCGGGCCACGACGCCCGTGCCCGGCGGCACCTGCTGCTCCCGGTGCTGCACGCGGTGCACGACGCCGTCGGCTGGATCTCCGAGGGCGCGCTGAACCACATCGCGCGGACGCTGTCGGTGCCGCCGGCGGAGATCTACGGCGTGGCGACGTTCTACGCGATGTTCTCCGTCGAGCCCCGGGCGCCGCGGGTGGTGCACGTGTGCGACGACGTTGCGTGCGGTCCGTACGGCGGCGAGGAGATCATCTCCCGGCTCACCGATGAGCTCGGCCCCGAAGGTGCCGGGTCGCAGGTGTGCTGGGTGCGCAGCCCGTGCCTCGGGCTCTGCGAGCGGGCCCCGGCCGTGCTGCACCAGCGCACGGGCGAGCCCGACCTCAGCCAGGCCCCGGCCCGTCCCGACGGGGTGGCCGCCGCGGCCGGCAGCGACGACCCCGCGCTGGCCGACGAGGCCGACGCGGTCTTCGCCGACACTCGCGTCAGCGCCCCGCAGACCGGTCACGGTGGGCACCTGCCCGACGGGGCCCCGTTGCGCCTGCTGCGCCGGGTCGGGGTCGTCGACCCCGAGAGCCTCGACGACTACCGCGCCCACGGGGGCTACGCGGCGCTGCGCCGCGCGGTCGACCTCGGCCCGACGCGGGTCATCACCGAGCTCGAGGACTCCTCGCTGACGGGCCGCGGCGGCGCCGCGTTCCCCACCGGGGTGAAGTGGAAGGGCGTCGCCGGCGCGCCGGAGCGGCCGCACTACCTCGTGTGCAACGCCGACGAGTCCGAGCCGGGCACGTTCAAGGACCGCGTGCTCATGGAGGGCGACCCGTTCGCGCTCGTCGAGGCGATGACGATCGCCGGGTACGTCACCGGCGCGCGCACGGGCTACCTCTACCTGCGCGGGGAGTACCCGCTGGTCACCCGCCGGCTGGAGAACGCGATCGCCGCGGCGCGGGCCCGTGGCTTCCTCGGCGAGGACGTCATGGGTGAGGGGTTCGGGTTCGACATCGAGCTGCGGCGCGGGGCCGGCGCCTACATCTGCGGCGAGGAGACCGCGCTGCTCGAGTCGATCGAGGGCTTCCGCGGCGAGCCGCGCAACAAGCCGCCGTTCCCGAGCGTCGCGGGCCTGTTCGGCAAGCCGACGGCCATCAACAACGTCGAGACGCTCTACAACGTGCTCGGCATCCTCGACATCGGCGGGCAGGCGTTCGCCGAGATCGGGGGCGGGCGCTCCACCGGCACCAAGCTGTTCTGCCTCTCCGGTGCGGTCGGGCGGCCCGGGGTCTACGAGGTCGGTTTCGGCACCACGCTGCGCGAGCTGCTCGACGTCGCCGGCGGGGTGCGCGGCGAGCTGCGCACCGTGCTGCTCGGCGGCGCCGCGGGCGGGTTCGTCATGGAGGAGAACCTGGACGTCCCCCTCACCCTCGAGGGCACCCGCGACATCGGGGCCACCGTCGGGTCCGGGGTGGTCCTCGTGTTCGACACCGACGCCGACCTCACCGGCACCCTGCGGCGGATCGCGGCGTTCTTCCGCGACGAGTCGTGCGGGCAGTGCGTGCCCTGCCGCGTCGGCACCGTGCGCCAGGAGGAGGCGCTGGCCCGCCTCGAGCGGGACACGCCGATCGGCTCGCGCGAGACCGAGATCGCCCTGCTCGACGACCTCGCCCGCGTCATGCGCGACGCCTCGATCTGCGGGCTCGGCCAGACCGCGCCCGCCGCCGTCACCTCGGCTCTGCAGCTCGGCCTGCTCGACCGGCCGAGCCGCTCCCCCAACGGAAAGGTCCCCTCGGTATGACCACCACGGGCAAGGGGCCGGCTCCGGCGGGCAGCGGCTCGACGGCGCCGGACGACCGGTCGATCGATGGCGCCAGCGAGGCGGCCGAGGGCGCCGACGTCCGCGCCGGCGACCACGGCGGGAGCGGTCCGCCCCCGGGCGAGCGCACGGACGGCGACACGGCTGTCCCGTCGCCGGTCGGACCCACCGTGCTCGACCCGGCCTCCTCGGGCGGCAAGCCCGAGGAGCGCCTCGCCACCGGCCCGGTGATGCTCGGGCCGATCCGGCGGCGGGTCAGCCTCGAGCTCGACGGCCGCGAGGTCCGGGTCACCGAGGGCTCGACGATCCTCGACGCGCTGCACGAGCAGGGCACGCCGGAGCAGGCGGACACGCCGACGCTGTGCTGGGCCCCGAACATGGACCCGATCAACGCCTGCCGGGTCTGCGTCGTCGAGGTCGAGGGCTCGCGGGCGCTGGTGCCCTCGTGCGCCCGGGCGTGCGAGGACGGCATGCAGGTCCGTACCGACACCGAGAAGGTGCGGCACAGCCGGCGGATGGTGCTCGAGCTGCTCGCGTCGTCGGTCGACATGGACCGCGCGAGCGTCGACGTGCAGCGCTGGATGGGCGACTACGGCGTCGACGCCGGGCGCTACGGCCCACCCGCTCCCCCGGCCGCGGCCGGCGAGCGCGACCGACGCCACGCGGGCCACCACCACGCCCCCGACGGCGCCACCGCGGCCACCGTCGCCCAGCCCGTGAAGATCGACAACGACCTCTACGTCCGCGACTACTCGCGCTGCATCATGTGCTACAAGTGCGTCAACGCCTGCGGCACCGACGCGCAGTTCACGTTCGCGATCGCCGCGGCCGGGCGCGGTTTCGACGCCCGCATCGCCACCGAGTTCGACGCCCCGCTGCCCGACTCGGCCTGCGTGTACTGCGGCAACTGCATCGGGGTCTGCCCCACCGGCGCGCTGGTGTCCCGCCGCGAGCACGAGCTGCGCGAGGAAGACGACTGGCACCCCGAGGAGGAGACGGTCACCACGACCATCTGCTCGTTCTGCGGCGTGGGCTGCAACCTCGAGCTGCACGTCCAGCAGAACGAGATCGTCAACGTCACCAGCCCGTCCGACCACTCCGTGACCCACGGCCACCTCTGCATCAAGGGGCGGTTCGGGTTCCAGCACGTGCAGAACTTCTGAGCCGGGTGGGGCCCCCACCGACCGCGAACGGCCGAACACGCGCGGCCATGAGGGGCCAACGCCGTGGCGGACCTTCTCGCGGGCCTGCGGGGCTGATGAAGTGTGCCCAACCGAGGAGGGATGTCACCGTGGCGACGTCGCAACGGAACAAGAAGGACCGGACCGGCGAGGTGGTGGACGGGCTGCACCAGCTGGTCGCCGCGGGTCGGATCGAGGACGTCGAGGCGGTGCTGACCACCCTCATCGAGAGCGAGCCGGCCGAGGAGCCGACGGTCGAGGAGCGCGAGACGCGGTCCTACGCCGAGGGGATGCGCGACGGGCTCGCGCTCGCGCGCCGGGCCCAGGACGTCGCCCAGAGCGGCTGACGCCGTGCCCGCCGGACAGGGCGGTCCAGCACCGGGCCGCCACCCACCACGCGAGGAGCTTCCATGACGGCTGCGGCCGTGCTCGACGACGACCGTCCCGCCCCGTCGCTGCCGGAGACGGCGGAGGGGGCGGCCCCGGCCCAGCCCAGCGCCTCCGACCGGCTGCGTGCCCTGGCCATCGCGGCCATCGACCGTCTGGCGGGCGCGGCGGCGGAGAAGGTCGAGGAGGTCGCCGACCGCCTCGGCGACATGGCGGCCGACGCGGCCAAGGGCGCGGTCGGCAAGGCCGGGCTCGGCGTCGGTGCGAGCGCGGCGCTCGCGGCCGGCAAGGCCAAGCTGGAGGGCAAGAACCCGGTGTGGGCGGGGATCAAGGGCGGGGTGGGGGCGATGAGCACGGGGCAGAAGGTGCTGCTCGGGCTCGCGCTGCTCCTCACCGCCGTGCTCGCGCCCGTGGCACTGATCGTGCTCGCCCTGGTCCTGATCATTGCGGCGATCGTCGGGGCCGTCACGGGCTGAGCCACCCGGGCGACACCGCGGGTCCGGACACGACCGGCCGGGTCCCCTCGGGAACCCGGCCGGATCGGGGTGTGGTGCCCGCTCAGCGAATGCCGACGACCTCCTGGGCCAGCGCGGCGTGGCGCGTCTGGGCGGCGGAGATGATGCCGCGGCGGTTCTTGTTCGCCTCCTCGTAGACGATGACCTTGTTGAGGTCCTCGACGTCGTCCAGCGCCTTGATGCGGGCGACGGCGTCGTTGACGCCGAGCTCGTCGTAGCGCTGGATCGGCAGCTCGCTGGCGTGCAGCGCGCCGAGCCGGGCGCGGGCCTCGTGCAGGGCCCGGGCGGTGTCGTCGGCGCCCTCGCGACGGCTCACGCGCTCGGCCCGGTCGAGCGCGGCGTCACGGCCGGTCTCGGCGACCTCGCGGGCGTCGTCGCCGAGCAGCGCCGCGCGCTGGGCGGTGTCGGTGACGACGCCGCGGACCTGCTCGCCACGCTGCTGCAGGCGCGCCGCCCAGCGGCTGACCTGCTCGCGGGCGAAGCTCACCGGCAGCCGCACGGCGCGGGTGGCGCCGCCGACCACCATCTGGACCGGCGTCGGCTGCAGCGCCGGCGGGCCGCCGAGCGCGTGCTCGGCCAGCACGGTGGTCAGCCACTCGATGGTGGCGGTGTGCGCCTCCTCGAGCCGGTCGGCGAGCCGGCGGATCCCGTCGTCCTTCGCGGTCTCGGCGAGGGCGCGCAGGTAGACCGCGCGGTCCCGCAGCTGGTGCTCCAGCGTCAGGTCCCCGAGCAGGGCCTCGTCGACGGGCCCGGCCTGCTCGACCGTGGCCTTGACGACGGCGCCGACGCGGCCCACGAGGGGCGACACGACGTCGGCGACCCCGCCGAGGCGCTGCAGCTCGCGGGTGATGTCCGCGGTGCGGTCCTCGGCGTGGCGGGCGTTCTCCGTCAGCTCGCGACGGACGGCCTCGGTCCGCGCCTGGGCCACGCGGATACGGGCGACCTGGACCTCGGTCTGGGTCAGCTGCAGCATCGAGCGGAGCTGGGCGATGATGTCGGCCTGGTGGATCACACTTCTCCTCGGATCGTCGTCGGTGTGGGTGCGTGTGCGTCGTCCGGCCTCCGAGGCCGGAGGCGATTCGGCTACCACGCGTCCCGTGGCCGTATGCGGATCGCGTCCCGATCGGCCCGTGCGCTGCGATGCAGCTCCTCGGGGCACTCGGAGGGTTCGCGGCGCGGGGTCGTTCGGGCACACCGACGGGCATGTCTCAGCCCACGAACCGGCACGGGGAGCCGCCGAACCCCGACGCCACCGGCACACCGCAGCAGCACGACCGGACCGGCCGCGGATCGGGGCCGTACACCCCGTCCGGGCGTGACGACCAGGGCAACCCGATCCCCTCCGTGCCGCACGAGGGGCTCCTGGGCCGGATCGCGACCGCCGTCATCGCCGGCGAGGCGGTGGTGCTGCTCGTCGTCGGCGTCGCGGGGATCGTCGTCAGCTGGGGCTCGTCCTTCACCGAGCAGACGGACGACACCTTCCTGGCCCTGCGCCTGAACCCCGCGCACAGCGTGCTGCTGCTGGTCACCGCCGTCCTCGCCGCGGTGAGCCTGCGCCGGCGCACCTGGTTGCGGATCTTCGCGGGCGCCCAGGCCGTCGTCTACCTGCTGCTGTTCGCCTTCGGCGCGGCGTTCAGCGTCAACACCGGCGACGCGACGTTCCTGGCGCTCAACACCCCGGACCACGTGCTGCACGCGGTGCTCGCGCTGCTCGGCTTCATCTGCGTGATGATCGCGAGCGCGCGCATCGTCGAGCCGCCGCCGGGCTCGCTGCCCTACCCCGGCGTCATCCCGGAGACCGGCGAGCAGCCGCCCCAGGGCCCCACGCCGGAGCAGCCCGAGCCGAGCCGCGACTCCGACGTCAACAAGGGCCGGACCGAGCCGCACCCCGAGGAGCGGGCGCGCTGAGCCACGGAGCTAGGCGAGCGGGCGCCGGCCGCGGTGGATCCACCGGTCCTTGACGAACACCACGATCCCGCCGAGGACGACGACCAGCGCCATGTCGGCGCCCGCCCGCTGCAGGCCGTCGAGGAGCAGGCCGGTGTCGCCGGCGACGACCCCGACGCCGACGAGGCCGGCCGCGGGGACCAGCGCCAGGGCGATGAGCGCCCCGGCGAGCACGGCCTCGCGGAACGACGTGATGATCACGAGCCCGGCCACCGCGCCACCCGCGCCCACGAGCCAGTCGGCCGCGGTCGGGTCGGCGATCATGTGCACCCCCTCGCTGCCCGCGAGCACCCCGGGCTTGGCCAGGCCCAGCGCACGCAGCACCAGGAACGTGACGCCGCCGGCCGCGGCGAGGATCAGGTAGCCCGTCACCACCGACACCAGCGAGCGCCGCACCCGGTAGAGGCTGCCGCGCAGGATGGCGACGCCCAGCTTCGCGACCGGCTCGAACGCCGGTGCGATGATCGCCGAGGCGGCGAGCGCGAGGGCCTGCGGCACCGGCGGCGAGAGCAGCCCGGCGACCGCGATCACGCCCCCGAGGGCCATCAGCACGAGGTAGTTGACGCTCATGCGGCCGTGGTGACGCAGCGTGCGCTCGAACTCCTCCCACGGCGACTCGTCGGCGTCGTCCTCGATGGCGTCCTGCACGCCGGTGGCGATGACGCTCTCGGTGCGCAGGGTCGCGACCGCGATCGGGCCGTGCTCGCGGGCGTGCTCGACCTCGGCGAGGACGTCGTCGATGCTGCGGTTGAGCACGTGCAGCGTGAACACGTCACCCGGCGGCTTCACCGAGCCCTCGGGCTGGCGCGTCATGGCGAGCACCCCGTCGTGGTCGGCCAGGACCTTCTCGAGGTCCTCGGCGGCCGACGACGGCACGGTGACGTCGATCTGGTGGTGCATGGCGTCCCCCTCGGTCCGGTGCGGCTCAGGCGGCCCGTGGGCGCACGGCGCGCACCACGACGAGCTCTTCGGTCTGCTGCCCGGGCGCGGCGAGCCCGCGCTCGCGCAGCAGGGCACTGCGGGCCGTGAGCACCGGCCCGTACGGGTGCTCCCGGCGCGCGACGACCTCCGCGGCCAGGCCACGGGCCTCCAGCCGCCGCACGGTGACGGCCGGGTCGTTGAAGGCGGAGTGGACGACGAGCAGCCGGCCGCCCGGCGTCAGCACCTCGGGGGCCTCGTCGCAGAGGCGGTCGAGCACCGCCCGCCCGTCGCGGCCGCCGTCGAACGCGCGGGCGATGCCGTGCTCGGGCAGCTCGTCGGTCTCCGCGGGCACGTAGGGCGGGTTGGAGACGACGACGTCGAACCGCTCCCCCGCGACCGGCGCGGTCAGGTCGCCGCGGCGCACCCGCACGCGCCGGCCGTACCGCGCGGCGTTGATGCGGGTGGAGAGCAGCGCCCGCCGGGACAGGTCGACGGCGGTGACCTCGGTGCCGGGCACGCCGGCGGCGACGACCGAGAGCGCGCCGGCACCGGCGCCGAGCTCCAGGACGCGGCACGGGCGGCCGGCGCCGCACCCGTGGTCGGTGAGCTCGGCGCGCAGCACGTCGGCGAGCAGCCAGGTGTCGCGCTGGACGGGGTAGACGCCCGGGACGCGGAACACGCGGTGGTGCGGGTGCAGGCCGGTGGGCTCGGGGGCGGGCGCAGACCGGGGGGGCACCGGTCGTGCCGGCGTGCGGCGGGGATCGGGCGCGACGGTCGTCATGGGCTCCTCGGCTGGGCTCGGCGGCGAGTCGGGTCGCGGGGCGCCGGCGCTCGCCGGCCCGGCCTCCGGGCGGGATCGCTGTCGACCCCGGTGTCGACCCAGGCCCTGGCGTTACCCGGACAAAGGGGCACATCCAGCCCTCACGACGGGGTCGGCAACATCACGTGCCGGGCGGGGCTGGCCGCCCTTCCCGATCGGGTACGCCAGGCGCCTGCACCATCCGATCGGCGAAGGAGCCCCCGTGTCCGCCCTGCCCCGCGCCCGTGGTCCGCTCTCGGCCGCCGTGCTCGACGTGCTCGGCGGCCACACCGCCGACCTCCGCGCCCTCGACACCGCGGCCGCCGATCCCCAGGGCGACGACCTGCAGCTCGCCCTCTACTGCTGCTACGAGCTGCACTACCGCTCCTTCGACGGCGTCGACGACGCCCTCGAGTGGGACCCGGAGCTGCTGGCGCTGCGCGCGCGGCTCGAGGAGGTCTTCCTCGCCGCGGTGCGCGGGAGCGTCGCGGGCGGCGACGACGTCGAGGCCGCCGTCGACGCCCTGCTCGTCGAGCCGACCGAGGGCACGGGCCCGTCGTGGCGGCTCGCGGCCGACGGCGAGCGCTGGCAGCTCGACGAGTACGTCGCGCTGCGCTCGATCTACCACCTCAAGGAGGCCGACCCGCAGGCCTGGGTCATCCCCCGGCTCGACGGCCTGCACGGGCGGGCCAAGACGTCACTCATGACCGTGGAGCACGACGAGTTCGGCGCCGGGCGCGCCGACCGCGTCCACGCGCGGATCTTCGCCGACATGATGGACCAGCTCGGCCTCGACAGCGGTTACCACGCCTACCTGGACGCCGCGCCCGCCGAGGTGCTCGCGACGATCAACATCATGTCGCTGTTCGGCCTGCACCGGCGCTGGCGCGGGGCGTCGGTGGGCCAGTTCGCGCTCATCGAGATCACCTCGCCGCCCGGCTCGGCGCGCCTCGTCGCGGGCATCGAGCGCCTCGGGCTGCCGGAGAGCGCCACGGCGTTCTACGCCGAGCACGTCGAGGCCGACGCGGTGCACGAGCAGGTGGTGCGCCGCGAGCTGCTCGCCGGGCTGCTCGAGCGCGAGCCGGAGCTGGCGGCGGACGTGGTGCTCGGGATCCAGGCGTCGACGCTGCTCGAGGACCGCCTCGCCGAGTACGTGGTGGGCCGCTGGGCGGAAGGTCAGTCGGCGCTGCGGTCGGTGCCGGAGCCGTCGGAGCCGTCCGCGGCCTGATCGCGGGACGGCCGCAGCTTGCGCCGGTGGCTCGTGTCGCAGAACGGGTAGCGCTTGGTGCGCCGGCAGGCGCACAGGGCCACGACCGGGCGCTCGCTGCGCACCGTGCGGCCGTCGGGCAGCTCCAGCTCGACCGGCCCCTCGACGAGGAACGGGCCGCCCTCGGTCATCGTGACGCGGACGGGGCGCTGCGGTGCCGGCATGCGGCGCGTCTACCCGGCGGGCAGGTCGCGGCACACGCGCTGTGAGAAGGCCTCCACGAGGCCCGCGAGCTCGCCGGGGCGGGTCAGCGGCAGCATGTGGGCCCCGCGGGCCGTGGTCGCGACCTCGACGCCCGGCCGGACCGCGGCCAGGGCCGCGGCCCAGCCGGCGGTCGCGAGACGGTCGTGCGGGCCCCGCGCGACGAGCACCGGGACGTCGGTCGCGGCCAGCGTCGCGCGCAGGTCGCGGCGGCGGGCCGCGCGCAGGGCGCGGGCGAACCCGGACAGCCGCGTGGTGGCGTACTCCCGCAGCATCTCCGGCACCCGCCGCGGGTCCTCGCGGGCTGCCGTGCGCAGCCAGCGCGAGACCAGCCGGGGGCGCGGCGCGATCCGCGGGTCGGTGGTCGGGCCGACGAGGACGAGCGCCCGGACGGCGTGCGGGTGCCGCCGGGCCACCTCGGCGACGACCTGGCCGCTCGCCGAGTGCCCCATCAGCACCACCGGGCCGTCGGCGAGGAGCCCCTGGTCGGCGATCCGGGCCGCGAGGAGGTCGGCGAGCGACGCCGGGTCCAGCGCCTGCCCGCGCGGCGCCGGCAACCCGAAGGCCGGCAGCGTGACGACCACCGCCGGCAGGGCGCTGTGCAGGGCCTCGGTCACGGCGGTCCAGCCGCGGGCGGTGAGCCCGAGGCCGGGCACGGCGACGGCGCGGGGAGTGGGCACGGATCCGGGCTACCCGGGACGCGCTCCCCCGGTCACCCCGAGCGGCGGACCACGAGCGTCGCGGGCAGCAGGCGGTGCGGGGCGACGCCCGGGGCGGACCCGTCGCGGCGGGCGCGCACGACGTCGTCGAGCACCTCGACCAGCGTGCGGCCGAGCTCGTACTTGTCGGTGTGCACGGTGGTCAGCGGCGGGTCGAGGTCGGCGGCGAGGGTGAGGTCGTCGTAACCGACGACAGCGCAGTCCTCGGGCACGCGCCGCCCCCGCTCGCGCAGCGCGCGGACGGCCCCGACGGCCATGAGGTCGTTGAACGCGAACAGCGCGGTGACGGCCGGGTGCTCGGCCAGCAGCTGGTCGGCCGCGGCCGCGCCCCCGGTGAGCGTCGGCGGTCCGGTGACCACGGGCGAGCCCGGCGCCGCGGCATCGGTGAAGGCGTGCCGGCGGACGTGGTCGACCCCGACCGCCCCGTCGAGCATGCCGAGGCGACGGTGCCCCCGCGCGTGCAGGTGCTCGACGGCGAGGCGGGTGCCGGTGGCGAAGTCCGACGACACGCTGGCGACGCCCGGCTCGGGCGCCCGCCGGTCGGCGACCACGAGCGGCAGGCGCCGGTGCACCTCGGTCAGGTCCTCGTCGGCGAGGGCCTCGAAGAAGCCGATGACGCCGTCGGCGCCCCGCTCGAGGACGTCGCGCGCCGCGGCGGACTCCCGGCCGGCGTGGGCGTCGGTGTTGTGGACGACCACCGACGACCCGCGGGCCGCGGCGGCGTCGAACACGCCGCGCGCCACCGCCGGGAAGAACGGGTTGGCGATGTCGGAGAGGATCAGCCCCAGCGTCCCGCCGCGCTGCGTCCGCATGCCGCGGGCGAACACGCTGGGCCGGTAGTCGAGCTCCTCGATCGTCGCGAGCACCCGGCGGCGGGTGGCGGCGCTGATCTCGCCCTTGCCGTTCATGGCCCGCGAGACGGTCTGCCGCGAGACGCCGGCCGCGCGGGCGACGTCGTCGATCGTGACCCGGACCTCCCGTCCGAGGATCTCGCCCACCATCGTCCCCTCTCCCCGACGCGACCCTAGCCGGGGAGACCGACGTCCTCGCGCCGCGCGCCGGCGGCGGGTCGGACCGCGCGGACCACGGGCTCGGGGTGGCCCCCGGCCGCCGCGCGCCGCGCGACGGCCGTGCCGATCTCCGCCGCGGCGGCGTCCGGTGCGAGCACGAGCGCGCTGCCGCCGAAGCCGCCGCCGACCAGCCGTGCCCCGAGGGCGCCCGCGTCCAGCGCCGCGGCGACCACGGCGTCGAGGGCCGGGACGGAGACCTCGAAGTCGTCGCGCAGCGAGGCGTGCGACGCGGTGAGCTCCGGGCCGACGTCGGCCGGTCGGCCGTCGCGCAGGAGCGCCACGACCCGGTGCACCCGGGCCTCCTCGGTGACGACGTGGCGCGCCCGCCGCAGCAGGTCGCCGTCGAGCCGCCCGAGCATGTCCGGGGTGGCGTCGCGCAGGGCGGGGACGCCGAGCGCCTCGGCGGCCGCGACGCAGGCGGCCCGGCGGTCGGCGTACCCGCCGTCGGCGAGGTCGTGGCGGACGCGGGTGTCGACGACGAGCGTCACCAGCCCGACCTCGTCGAGCCCGAGCGCGACGTCCTCGCCGTGCAGGGTGCGGCAGTCCAGCAGCAGCGCGGCGCCGTCGCGGCAGAGCAGTGACGCCGCCTGGTCCATGATCCCGACGGGGGCGCCGACCACGTCGTTCTCGGCGCGGCGCCCGGCGCGGGCCAGCGCGTGGCGGTCGAGGTCGCTCCCGCCGAGCTCCGCGATCGCCAGCGCCACCGCGCACTCCAGCGCCGCCGACGACGACAGCCCCGAGCCCAGCGGCACGTCGCCGTCGACGACGAGGTCCCAGCCACCGGTGATCGCGGGGTCGGCCTCCCGCAGCGCCCACAGCGTCCCGAGCGCGTAGGCCGACCAGCCGCGGGCCCGGTCGAGGGCCTCGAGCGTCGTCGTCACCGGCGCGCCGGGCTCCTGGGCCGAGCGGACGGTGACGATGTCGTCGCCGCGGCGGCCGGCGGCGACCCGGCAGCGGCGGTCGATGGCGAAGGGCAGGACGTGGCCCTCGTTGTGGTCGGTGTGCTCGCCGATGAGGTTGACCCGCCCGGGTGCGGAGAAAACGCCCTCGGGGTCGCGGCCGGTGGCGGCGCGGAAGGTGGCCACCAGGTCGCTGCTCATGCCGGCACCACCGCCCTCCCGCACGCCTCGCGCAGCCGCGCGGCCGCGACCTCGGGGGCGACGTCGGTGAGGAACGCGCCCCCGAACGTCTCCGACCCGGCGAGGTACTTGAGTTTGCCCCCGCCGCGGTGGGGCGGGCAGACCTCGAGGTGGAGGTGGGCGACGTCGCGGTCGGCGCCGTCGGTCGGGGCGCCGTGGACGCCCAGGAGGTAGGAGGTCGGGAAGCCGAACCAGGCGTCGTAGCCGGCGAGGACCGTGGCCAGCACGCGCGCGAGGTCGGCGCGTGCGTCGGGTCCCAGCTCCGGCAGGGACGGGACGTGCTCGCGGCTCCAGACGTCCACCTCGTAGGGGAAGCGCGCCCACGGCGGGACCCCGGCGACGAAGTGGTCGCCGGCGACGACCTCGCGCGGTCCGCCGGCCTCGGCGGCGACGACGTCGCAGAACACGCAGCGGCCCGTGCGGTCGTGGTGGCGGCGGCCGGCGGCCAGCTCGCGCGCCGGCCGAGGCGGGACGTCGGGGTAGGCGTAGATCTGGCCGTGGGGGTGGTGCAGCGTCACGCCCACCGCCTCGCCCTTGTTCTCGAAGGGCAGCACGTAGCGCACGCGGGGGTCGGCGGCGAGGTCGGCGACGCGGCGGGCCCACGTCTCCACGAGCAGGTGCACGCGGCGCACGCCCACCGACGCGAGCGTGGCGTCGTGGTCGTCGGTGAACACGACGACCTCGCAGTGCCCGTACGCGGGCTCGACGGGCACGAGGTCGGTGCCGGCGATCGACGGCTCGGGTGGGTGGGTCGACAGTGACGGGAAGCGGTTGTCGAACACCGCGACGTCGAAGTGCTCGCGCGGGATCTCGGTGGCGGACCCGCCGGGGCGCGTCGGGCACAGCGGGCAGGACGCGGCCGACGGCTTGTACGTCCGGTCCTGGCGATGGGTCGCGAACGTGACCCACTCACCGTGCGTGGGGTCGTAGCGCCGCTCGCTCACGGCTCCCCGACCCACGAGAAGTACCGGATGGTCCGGCCGTCCTCGAGCTCGCCGACCTCTTCGTGGGCGTCGGCGTCGACCTCGGCGTCGACCTCGCCGTCGACTCCTGGCTGCTCCTCCACCCGTCCCCTCCCCTTGACGCGGGCAACACGTCGGTATCAAAGTCGTGAACCATCACGTTAACGTTCACGGCCAGGCGAGGACAGGGAGAACGCGACGACCTGAGCCTCACGCCGGCTCGAGGAACTCCAGCCGGTTGCCGAAGGGGTCGTGGGCGTAGAAGCGCCGGAAGCCGGGGACGTCGCGGTCCCACGTGACGTCCTGGCCCGTCGTGGCGACCCGGCGGGCCAGGGCGTCGAGGTCGTCGACGGCGATGCCGGGGTGGGCCTTGCGGGCGGGGACGAAGCCGTCCTCGACCCCGAGGTGCAGCTCGAGCCCACCGGCCCGGAACCAGGCCCCGCCCCGCGCGGCGAGCACCGGCGGCTTGGCGACCTCGGTCATCCCGAGCACGCCGGCGTAGAACCCCCGCGCGGCGTCCTCCTCCCCCGCGGGCATCGCGAGCTGCACGTGGTGGAGGCCGGTGAACACGACGGTCATTCTGCGACCTCGGTGACGGATCCCGCGCTGAGCGCGGACATCGTCACCGAGGTACCTCAGGCGCGGTCGGCGAGGTGGTGGAGGGACCGCGCGAAGGCGTCCGCGGCGCGGCGGCGGGCGGCCAGCGAGCGCGTGCCGGTGTCGGTCAGGCGGAAGCTGCGGGGGTTGCTGGCGGGGCGGCTCACCAGCCGGTTGCGCTGCAGGCGGTGCAGGGTCGGGACGATCCGGGAGTAGGGCAGGTCGAGGGCGTCGCCGACCTGCGCGCGCAGCGTCTGCGCGATCTCGTCCTGCCGCTTCGGGCCGTCGGCCAGGGCGGCGAGCACGAGCGCGTCGATCTGGCCGCGGTCCCGGATGCGGGCGCGCGAGCCGGCCGCGGCGCGGCGGGTTGCCGTCGTGGTCATGGACAGCAGGTTCGCCCCGCCACCGCGGTGGTCAAACGACGCCGATCGACCCAGCTGACCAGCCCGGACGGTGGAACGGAACCCGCTCGCGGCGCCGTGACGGCACGTCCTAGCGTGCCCCGTCGTGGACACGGGGACGACGGGCCGGGACGCGGTGCGACGGGCACTGGAGGCAGCCGGCGCCCCGCGGGAGATCGCGGTGTTCACCGCGCCGGTGCCCTCGGCCGCGGCCGCCGCCGAGCAGCTGGGCTGCCCCGTGGGCGCGATCGCCAACAGCCTGGTGTTCACCTCGGGCGACGGGGTCGTGCTCGTGCTCGCGTCCGGGGCGCACCGCGTCGACCCGCGCCGGATCGCCGACCACCTGGGCGTGGCGAAGCGCCGGGTCAAGCGCGCCGACCCGGGCACCGTCCTGCGCGCCACCGGGCAGCACGTCGGCGGCGTCGCGCCCGTCGGGCACCCGGCGCCGCTGCCGTGCGTCGTCGACGTCGCGCTGGCGGCGTACCCGACGGTCTGGGCGGGGGCCGGCGACGAGCACTCGATGTTCCCGACCACCGCCGACGAGCTCGTGGCTCTGACCGGCGGGACGCTGCTCGAGGTCGCCGCCCGCTGACCCCGCTCGGCGTGTCGCGCCGGTGAGGATGTGGCGATCCTGGCGTCCAGCGCCAGCAATGCCGCGTTGCTCGCACCCCCGGCTGCGTGCCTCGTGGGTCACAGATATGGACGCTGCGTTCTTTTCGTGATTGTATATGGGCAGAGCGTTCACATCGAGGAGGAACGATGAGCAGCACCGAGACCACCCGCACCGCGCTCGTGACCGGCGGGTCCGGCGGGATCGGGCGTGCGGCGGCCCTGCGCCTCGCCGCCGACGGCATCGCCGTCGGCGTGCACTACGCCGGGAACAAGGCCCGTGCGGAGGAGGTCGTCAGCACCATCGAGGCCGGCGGCGGGCGGGCGATCGCCGTCGGTGGCGACGTCGCCGAGCCGGCGGACATGGCGGCCGCGTTCGACGCCGTCGAGCAGGCGTTCGGTGGCGTCGACGTCGTCGTCCACACCGCCGGGATCATGATCCTGGCCCCGCTGGCCGAGCTCGACCTCGACGACCTCGACCGCATGCACCGCACCAACATCCGCGGCACCGTCGTCGTCGCCCAGGAGGCCGCCCGCCGCGTGCGGACCGGCGGCGCGATCATCGCGTTCTCGACGTCGGTGACGCGGCTGTCGTTCCCGACCTACGGCGGCTACGTCGCCAGCAAGGGAGCCGTGGAGGCGCTCGTGCCGGTGCTCGCCCGCGAGATGCGCGGCCGCGACGTCACCGTCAACGCCGTCGCCCCCGGCCCGACGGCCACGCCCCTGTTCCTCGACGGCAAGTCCGACGAGCAGGTGGCGGGCCTCGCGAAGGCCGCCCCGCTCGAGCGCCTCGGCCGGCCCGAGGACATCGCCGAGGCCGTCGCCTTCCTCGCCGGGCCCGCCCGGTGGGTGAACGGCCAGACCCTGTTCGCCAACGGCGGGCTCGCCTGAGAGGAGCACGATCATGATCATCGTCATCACCGGCGCGTCCAGCGGGTTCGGCGCCATGAGCGCCCGGGCCCTCGCCGAGGCCGGGAACACGGTCTACGCCGGCGTCCGCGACACCACCGGGCGCAACGCCCCCGCCGTCGCCGACGCCGCCGCGTTCGCCGCCGAGCACGGCGTCGACCTGCGCACCGTCGAGCTCGACGTCGCCGACCAGGACTCGGTCGACGCCGCGATCGCCACGGTCGTCGAGGACGCCGGGGGACTCGACGTCGTCGTCCACAACGCCGGGCACATGGTGCTCGGCCCCACAGAGGCGTTCACCCCCGAGCAGCTGGCGAGCGTCTACGACACGAACGTCGTCTCGACCCAGCGGGTCAACCGCGCCGCGCTGCCGCACCTGCGGGAACAGGGGCACGGGCTGGTGCTGTGGGTCGGCTCGACGAGCACCCGCGGCGGCACCCCGCCCTACCTCGCGCCGTACTTCGCGGCGAAGGCGGGCATGGACTCCCTCGCGGTCAGCTACGCCGCCGAGCTGGCGCGCTTCGGCGTCGACACCACGATCGTCGTCCCGGGCTCGTTCACCACCGGCACCAACCACTTCGCCCACGCCGGGCACGCCGCCGACGACGCCGTGGCCGGCGCCTACGAGGAGCGCTACGGCGGGCTGATGGACCAGGTCGGCGCCCGCCTCGCCGAGCTCGCGCCGCCCGACGCCGACCCGGCCGAGGTGGCGCGGGCGATCGTCCGGGTGGTCGACACCCCGGCCGGGCAGCGCCCGTTCCGGGTGCACGTCGACCCGGCCGACGACGGCGCCGAGGTCGTCAACGCCGTCGGCGACCGGGTGCGCACGGAGTTCTACCGGCGCATCGGCCTCGACGACCTGCTGCACGCCCGGCCGTCGGCGTGACGGCTAGCGTGATCGGCGTGACCGAGCAGCGGACCCGCCCGCGCGGGCGCGGACGGCGCCCCGCGGACGAGGTCCGCAGCGAGGTCCTCGCGGCCGCGGGCGAGCTCCTGCTCACCGAGGGCATGGCCGGCTTCACCTTCGAGCGCGTCTCGGCGATCTCGGGCGCGAGCCGGACCACGCTGCACAAGTGGTGGCCCTCGCGCGGCGCGCTGGCGGCCGAGGCGTACTTCCGCACGGTCGCCGGCACGCTCGCGTTCCCCGACACCGGCGACATCGCCGCGGACCTCACCGAGCAGATGCTCGCCTTCGTGCGGCTGGTGACGGACACGGCGGCGGGACGGGTGCTCGCCGACCTCATCGGGTCGATGCAGACCGACCCGGAGCTCGCCGCGGCCTACCGCGAGCACTACTCCGCCCCGCGCCGCGCGCTGGCCGTGACGGCGATCGAGGCGGCCCGCGACCGCGGCGAGCTGCGCGACGACGTCGACGCCGAGACCGTGGTCGACCAGCTGTGGGGCGCCTGCTACCACCGCCTGCTGATCCCCGACCAGCCGCTGACCGCGGACTTCGCCCGCACGCTGGTCGCCCAGCTCGTGCACGGGATCGCCCGCCGCTGAGTGTCGGCTCACCTGGTCGTGCGGCGAGCCCGCTGCACCGCGTGCCACACCGGGGCGTAGCATCGGTAGCGCGTCACTGGATCGATCCCGAAGGACCGGTCCGGTGGCGCTCCCCCGAACCACCCGCGACCCGAAGAAGAAGGTTCGCCGTGACCGCCAGCACCACCTCGGGCTCCGAGGCGGACAGCGCCCTGGACACCGAGATCGCCGAGCTGCGCCAGATCCTCGACCGCCTCGACGGCCTGACCCACCAGGCACGCACCCGGCTGCGGCGCATCGAGCAGCACCGCAACGGCGTCGACGCCCGCTGGATCGACCGCTCGCTGCGGTAGGCCCGAGCACCGTTCCGACCCCGGCCCGCCCCGATCACCGGGGCGGGCCGACCTGTGTCCGAGCCGCGACCGCGTGGCCCTCTCGGCGGGGGTCATCAGGCGGCGAGGGCCGCGTAGCGCCCCTCGCGGTCGACCAGCTCGTCGTGGGTGCCGGACTCCACGACCCGGCCGTGGTCGAGCACGGCGATGCGGTCGGCGTGCCGCACGGTGGAGAGCCGGTGGGCGATGGTCAGCGTGGTGCGGTGGCGCGCGAGGTCGTCGAGCGCGAGCTGCACGGCCCGCTCGGTGCCGGTGTCGAGGGCGCTGGTGGCCTCGTCGAGGACCAGCACCCGCGGGTCGCGCAGCAGCGTGCGGGCGATCGCGATGCGCTGCTTCTCGCCACCGGAGAAGCGGTGGCCGCGGGCACCGACCATCGTGTCGTAGCCCTCGGGCAGGGCGGCGACCACGTCGTGGATCCGCGCCGCGCGGGCCGCGGCCTCGATCTCGGCGTCGGTCGCGTCGGGCTTGGCCGCCCGCAGGTTCTCGCGCACGGTGGTGTGCAGCAGGTAGGTCTCCTGGCTGACCACCCCGATCACGCGGGCGACGTCGGCCAGGCGCAGGTCGCGCAGGTCGACGCCGTCGACGGTGATCCGTCCCGCGTCGGGGTCGTGCAGGCGGGCGACGAGCGCGCCGAGCGTGGTCTTGCCCGACCCCGTCTCCCCCACGAGCGCGAGCGTCGTACCGGCGGGGATGGCGAGGTCGACCTCGTCGAGGGCCGGCCGGTCGCCCCCGGGGTGGGTGAACGTCACCCCCGACAGGCGGACGTCGCCGCGCACCTCCCCCAGTTCGACGGGGTGCTCCGGGTCGGCGATGTCGACGGTGAGGTCCTGGTACTCGAAGATCCGCGCGAAGAGCGCGAGCGAGCTCGCGACCTGCACGCCCACGTCGAGCAGGCCCGACAGCGGCCGGAAGATGCTGCCCTGCAGCGCGGTGAAGGCGACCAGCGTGCCGATCGACAGCTCGCCGATCGTCCACGGGAAGCCGGCGCCGAGGTAGATCAGCGCCGGGATCGCGGCGAAGACCACGCTCATGGTGGCCATCCGCCAGCGGCCGGCGAGCTGGGAGCGCATCTCGAGGTCGGTCAGCCGGGCCGACGACGCGGTAAAGCGCTCGACCAGGGCGGGGCCGGTGCCCAGCGTGCGGTGCAGCGCGGCGGCGTCGACCGACAGACCCTCCTCGATGGTGACGTTGAGGTCGGCGAGCTCGCGCTGGCGGGCCGCGGTCAGCGTGCGCCGCATGCGCGCGACCCGGCGGCTGATGAGCACGGCCGGGGGCAGCACGACGAGCGTGACCAGCGAGAGCTGCCAGGACAGGGCGACCATCGCCACGGCGGTGGCGACGACGGTGGTGAGGTTGGCGGCGATCGAGGTGGCCGTGGATGTGACCACGGTCTGCATGCCGCCGATGTCGTTGGTGATCCGCGACTGCACCTCGCCGGTGCGGGTGCGGGTGAAGAAGCCCAGCGACTGGCGCTGGAGGTGGGCGAAGACGTCGGTGCGCAGGCGGTGCATGACGCGCTGGCCGACGCCGGTGGAGATCCAGGTCTGCACCACGCCGAGCACGGAGGTGACGGCGGCGACGGCGATCATGCCGGTGGCGAGCAGGGCGAGCAGGCGCAGGTCGCGGTGGGGCAGCGCGTCGTCGATGACGGCGCGCAGCAGGAACGGGGAGGCCAGGCCGACGATCGACGAGGCCACGATCACCGCGATGACGACGGCGAGCGCGCCGCGGTGGGGACGGAACAGGCGCGCGATGCGGCGCAGCGAGACGGCGCGGGCCTCCTCGGCCTCGCGGGCGCGCGTCTCGAGTGACGGTTCCTGGGGGCGGGGCAAGGGGCGGCTCCTTCGGACGGCCGTGCTGAGGTTACCTCAACATGAGGCTGCAACAGCAATCCGGGCTAGGCTGTTCCCGTGCACGGTGCGCCCGAGGACGACGGCTCGCTGGCCGGCGTCTTCTGGCTGGTCGCGCGCCGGCTGCGCCACCAGTCGCGCGAGGCGCTCGCCCCGTACGGCGTCTCGCTCTCCCAGCTGCGCGCCCTCGAGGTCCTGCTGCGCCACGGCGGCCTGCGCCCGGGCGAGCTCGCCGAGCACCTGCGCATCGCCCCGCGCACGGCCACCGAGGTGGTCGACGCGCTGGCCGACCGCGGCCTGGTCGAGCGGCGGCCCGACCCGGCGGACCGCCGCGCGACACGGGTGAGCGCCACGGCCGCCGGGCAGGAGCTCGGCGAGGCCGTGCGGGCGACGCGGGCCGCCGAGGCCGACCGCGTGTTCGCCCGCCTCGACGACGCCGACCGCGCCGAGCTGTACCGCCTGCTGCACCTGCTCGCCGACGGGTGACGCCGGCGTAGGCTCATGTCAGACACTGTCATCGCATGACGGAGGCGGACGTGGGCGGGAGCGAGGTCTGGGTCCTCGGGGCCACCGGGCGCAGCGGGCGGGCCATCGCCGCCCGGGTCGCGGAGCGCGGCCACGCCGTCGTGCTCGTCGGTCGCGACGCCGCGCGCCTCGACGACGCGGCGGCCGGGATCGGCGACGGCACGGGCGGGGTCCGCTCGGTCGTCGCCGGCGACGTCGAGGCGATGGCCGCGCAGGTGCGTGCCCAACGCCCCGGGGTCGTCGTCCACACCGTCGGCCCGTTCGCGACCACCGCGGTGCCGATCGCCCGGGCCTGCCTGGCGGCGGGGAGCCACTACCTCGATCTCGCCAACGACGTCGTCTCCGCGGGCGGCGTGCTGCACCTCGACGCCGAGGCGGTCGCCGCCGGCGTCACGCTGGTCACGGGCGCGGGGTTCGGCGTCGTGGCGGCCGAGGCCGCCGTCGTCGCGCTGTGCCGTGACCGACCGGCGCCGGCGTCGGTGCGCACCGACACGGTGCCGTCCCTGGCCACCGACGGCGGCGTCGTCGGCGAGGCCCTCGCCGCGTCGCTGGTCGACGGGCTGCCCGAGGGCGGACGCCGCTACCGCGGCGGACGGCTGGTGCGCACGCGGATCGGCGCCGACGGCGCCGAGGTCACGCTCCCCGACGGGGAGCGCGTCACCACCGTCGGCGCCCCGTTCGGTGACCTCGTGGCGGCGTGGCGCGCCAGCGGCGCGCCCGACGTCGTGGCCGCGACCAGCGAGCTGCCGAGCTCCCCGCTGGCCCGCGCCGCCCTGCCCGTGGCGGGCGCCGTGCTCGCCGTCGGCCCGCTGCGCCGCCTCGCCCGGCAGCGGTTCGCGCAGGTCGCGCTGCCGGCACGGGAACGCCCGCGCGAGCACTCGTGGGCGCGCGCCGTCGCGCGCGAGCCCGACGGCACCGAGCGCGAGCAGTGGCTGCGCCTGGGCGACGCCTCGGCGTTCACCAGCACCGCGGCCGCCGCCGTCGCCCACCGTCTCGCCGCCGGGACGGCGCCGCCCGGCGCCGACACCCCGGTGGCCGCGCTGGGCCTCGACCTGGTCACCGAGGCGGGCGGGGAGCTCGTCCCCGGCTGATCACGCCGCGTCGAGCACCTCGCGGAGCCGGGCGGCGAACTCGTCGGGCCTGCCGGGCCAGCCGAACTCCCCGTCGAGGAACCCGCCGTGGTGGCTCGGGAAGACGACGGCCTCCCGGCCCAGCGCGGCGGCGGCGGCACGGGCGGTGCGCGCGGTGTAGGTGTCGCCGGTCTCCTCCCCCACGGCGAGGACGACCCGGGTGGGTACCGACGTGAGCCGCTCGACGTCGAGCCGGTACTCGACCACGGCGTTCGACCGCTCGGAGAGCAGCGGGTCGTCGCGGGAGCCGTCGTCCTCGGTGGGCATGCCGAACGCGGCCGGGTCGGGCGTCGGCTGGGCGAAGTACGCGTCGGTGAACTCCCCGGACCACGACGTCATCGCCATGAAGGCGGCCATCCCGTGGCCCCGGCCCTTCGCCTGGTAGGCCTCGCGGAACGCGCGGGTGGCGCGGTCGGCGGCCGCCGCGTCGGGCAGCAGGCCGGTGATCGGCGGTTCGTGGGCCACGAGCGTGACGACGTCCTCCGGGTGCGCGGTGACGAGCGCCAGGCCGGTGACCGCTCCCCCGCTGCTGCCGAACACCTCGACCGGACCGGCGCCCAGCGCGGCGACCAGCGCGTGCAGATCCTCGGCCTGGGTGACGGGGTCGTTGTCGGTGCGGCCGTCCGCACGGGTGCTGCGACCGAGCCCGCGCGGGTCGTACGCGACGACCGTCCGGTCGGGGAACCGCGCAGCGAGGGCGCGGAAGCCGGTGGCGTCCATCGGCTGGCCGATCGCCAGGAGCACCGGGCGCCCGCCAGCCGGCGGCAGCGGGCCGTGGACGTCGTAGACGATCTCGGCGCCGGCCGTCGACAGGGTGCGCGTCTCCACCACGACTCCCTCGTATTAAAACAGGACCAAGGAGTTGCAGCGTCGCAGTCCCCGTGCGGAGCGTCAAGCACGGTGATGAGGTGAGGACATGGCCGACGGCGCGAGCACCATCGTGACCACCCCCGAGCAGGAGAAGCTGCGCGGGGAGGTCCGCGCGCTGTGCGCCCGGTTCCCGGACGAGTACTGGCGCGAGCGCGACCGCGCCCGCGAGTACCCCGACGCGTTCGTCGACGCGCTGACCGAGGCCGGCTACCTCGCCGTGCTCATCCCCACCGAGTACGGCGGCGGCGGGCTCGGGATCACCGAGGGCTCGATCGTGCTCGAGGAGATCAACCGCTCCGGCGGCCACTCGGCCGCCTGCCACGCGCAGATGTACACGATGGGCGCGCTGCTCAAGCACGGCAGCGAGGAGCAGAAGCGGACCTACCTGCCCGCGATCGCCGACGGCACGCTGCGCCTGCAGGCGTTCTCGATCACCGAGCCCGAGGCCGGCTCGAACACCACCGACATCCGCACCACCGCCGTCCGCGACGGCGACGCGTACGTCGTCACCGGGCACAAGAACTGGACCAGCCGCCTCGAGCAGTCCGACCTCGCCCTCGTGCTCGCCCGGACGTCGGCGCGCTCGGACGACCCGGCCGAGCGCACCCGCGGCATCAGCCTCTTCCTCGTCGACCTGCGCGAGGTCCGCCGCGACCAGCCCGAGGCGCTGCAGGTGACCCCGGTGCGCACGATGTTCAACTACGCCACCAACGAGGTGCGCTACGCCGACATGCGGGTGCCGGCGTCGGCGCTGATCGGCGAGGAGGGCAAGGGCTTCCGCTACGTCATCGACGGCTGGAACGCCGAGCGCATCCTGCTCGCCGCCGAGGCCGTCGGGGACGGGTACTGGTTCGTCGAGCGCGCCACCGCGTACGCGAACAGCCGCGAGGTGTTCGGGGGCCCGATCGGCGCGAACCAGGGCGTGCAGTTCCCGCTGGCCCGGGCCTACGCCCAGGTCACGGCCGCCGACCTCATGCGCTACCGCGCGGCCGCGCTCTTCGACGCCGGGGAGAAGTGCGGCGAGCAGGCCAACCTGGCCAAGTTCCTGGCCAGCGAGGCGAGCTGGCAGGCCGGCAACGCGTGCCTGGACACCCACGGCGGCTACGGCTTCGTCGACACCTGGGACGTCGAGCGCAAGTTCCGCGAGACGCGGATGTACCAGGTGGCACCGGTGAACAACAACCTCGTGCTCGCCTACGTCGGCCAGCACGTCCTGGGCATGCCGCGCTCCTACTGATTCCTCACGCGGTGGGTGGCGGCCCGAGGAGCTCGATCCCGTGCCGGGCCGCGGCCGCCGCCAGCACCGCGGGGTCGACCGCGGCCGACGCAGGGAGCTCGCGGCGGGCGGCCGGGGCGCCGACCTCGGCCGCGAAGCCCTCGAACCCCGCCGGCGACGTGATCACCAGGGATCGGAAGGGCTCGTCCGGCCCCACGAGGAACGTGTGGGCGCGTCCGGCCGGGAGCAGCACGAAGTCCCCCGGCCCGCCGTCGATCACCTCGCCGTCGCAGCGGAACGACACGGTGCCGCCCAGCACGTAGAAGGCCTCGTGCTCGTCGCGGTGGCGGTGCAGGGGCGGACCGAAGCCGGGCGGGTGCAGGACCTCGACCACCGCGAAGCGGCCGCCGGTGTCGGCGCCGGCGGCCTTCACCGTGACGAGGTTGCCGAGGAACCACAGCGCCTCGCCCTCGTCGGCGCGCAGGCGGTAGGGCTGGACCGCGGTGGGGTGCGACATCGCGCGCCTCTCGTCCGACGCCGTCGGGTGACCAGGTGCGAGCATGCCCGGCCGGCGGCCGAGGTCAAGACCGGGCGGTCAGCGCGCCGCCTGCGCCCGCCGCGCCGCGGAGATGACCTCGGTGAGCGCACCGTGCAGGTCGCGGAGCTCGCCGACGTCCATCGCGAGGCGCTCGACGATCGCCGGCGGGATCCGCTCGGCCTGCGCGCGCAGCGCGGTGCCGGCCGGGGTGAGGCGCACGGCCAGCGAGCGCTCGTCGTCGCGGCTGCGTTCGCGGGTGAGGTAGCCGACGGCCTCGAGTCGCTTGAGCAGCGGCGAGAGCGTGCCGGGGTCGAGCTCGAGCCGCCGCCCGAGCTCGGTCACCGACAGCGGCGCGGACTGCCAGAGCGCCAGCATGACGAGGTACTGCGGGTGGGTGAGGTGCATCGGCTCGAGCAGCGGCCTGTACACCGAGATCACCGTGCGCGCCGCCACCGCGAGCGCGAAGCAGACCTGGTTCTCGAGGGCCAGGGGGTCGACGTCGTCAGGGAGCGCCGGCGGGGCCGTCTCGAGCGCGTCCATCGTGGCCTCCCGGCGTCGTCGTGGGCTGTCGTGGGCTGTGGCGCAGCTCCCGGTGCCCCCAGCTTACGTGGTGCGCATACTATTGGTGTGCAAACCATTGGGGCAGCGAGCATGGGAGCCCGCATGACGCCCGAGACGCCGGTCCGCCGGCCGAACCCCCTGCAGTGGCTCTGGTACGCCTTCGGTGGCGGGCTGCCCGCCCGCCTCGCGCCGTGGGTGCTGCACGACACGACCTGCCGGACCTGGTGGCTGCGGCACGTCGTCCGGGCGGTCGTGCAGATCGCGCCGTTCGTCGTCGCGATCGTCGTGTTCGTCCCGGGCCCGCTCTGGCTGCGCACGATGTGCGCACTCGGCGGCGCCATCATGGGCCTGATCTTCTCGATGAGCTACCTGCACGAGACCGCGGAGCACCGGCTGGTCAAGGCCGGCTACCCGGCCGGCACGGGGCCGGCGCGGCGCGCCGAGCGCACCGCCGACAAGGACGCCGCGGCCGCCGAGCGCTACGCCGCCCGCTACCGGACGCCACCGACGGAGTGAGGCGGGCCGATCGTGGGCACCCGACCGGGTGACGGTCGACCCCCGCTCCCTGCACGGCCGGCCCGTCCTGGTCACCAGAGCCTCGGGATTCCTGGGCCGCCACCTGGTGCGCCGGCTGCACGCGCTCGGGTCCCACGTGCACGCGGTGGCCCGTCCCGGCACGCCCCCGCGCCCGACCGGTGACGTGCGCCGGTGGCACCACGCCGACCTCGGCGACGCCGACGCCCTCGCGGCCGTGGTCCGCGCCGCGCGCCCGGTCGCCGTCGTCCACCTGGCCAGCGAGGTGCGCGGCGACCGCGACGGCGACCTCGCCGTGACGATGCTCGAGGCCAACACGCGGGCGGCGGTCGCGGTGATGACCGCGGCCCGCGCGGAGCCCGGCTGCAGGGTCGTGCTCGCCGGCTCGATCGAGGAGCCCCGCGGCGACGAGCCCCCGGTCTCGCCGTACGCCGCGGCCAAGGCGGCGGCGACCGGCTACGCCCGGCTGTTCCACGCGCAGGACGGCCTGCCCGTGACCGTGCTGCGGATCGCCATGGTCTACGGCCCCGACCAGCCCGACACCGCCAAGCTCGTCCCCCACGTCTGCCGCTCGCTCGTGGCGGGCGCGGTGCCCACGCTGGGCAGCGGCACCCGCGGGGTCGACTGGGTGCACGTCGAGGACGTCGCCGACGCGCTGGTCCGCGCGGCGGTGGCACCGGACGCCCCCGGCCAGGTCCTCGACGTCGGCTCCGGGCGGGTGGTGACGATCGCCGAGGTCGTCCGCGAACTGGCCGACCTCGCCGGGCACCACGGGCCGCTCGGCCTCGGCGCCCGCGGCGACCGGACGGGCGAGCGCGTCCAGGTGGCCGACCCCGAGCCGGCCGCCCGCGTGCTCGGGTGGCGCGCGACCACGCCGCTGCGCGACGGCCTGGCCGGCACGCTCGCCTGGTACCGGGAACACGAGGCCCCGGCCGCGAGCTGACCCCTGGCGTCGGGGGCGCACACTGTGCCCCGACCGTGCGACCAGGAGGACCACCGTGACAGCGCCCGAGACGCCGGACTCCCTCGGCGGCGACGACCCCGACACCGTCGACGACACGTCGCTCGAGCAGCTCGACGAGGCCGAGTCGCTCGACGACCCCGACCTCGCCGACCAGCTCGACGAGGGCGTCTCCCCCAACGAGCAGCCGTGGGGCACCGACGCCTGGGGCACCACCCAGTCCGAGGAGCTCGAGGGGCAGCCGCTGGCCGGCCGCCTGGACCGCGAGGACACGTCGGACCGCGACGACGACGACGACGGCGACGGCCTCGGGGACGCGAGCGACACCGACGGCGAGCTCTGGGACGACGAGGTCGGCGGCGGGCGCTCGGGGCGGCTGGTGCTGCGCGAGGACGGCGAGGACTTCTACGCCGACGACGTGGGCGTCGACGGGGCGGGCGCCAGCGCCGAGGAGGCCGCGATCCACCTGGTGGACGACGAGCGCTGACCCCGTCATCCGGCCCGGGTGATGCGGTCGGGCCGGGCCCGAGGGTGTGCTCGACGGTGTCGATGCCGTCGCCCGAGGGAGCCCCGATGTCCGCCGTGGACGACCTGACCGAGCTCGTCGAACGGGCCGGTGCCGCCGAGCGGGCCGCGCTCGCGGCCCGGTGGAAGGAGCGCCCGGACGTCGCGGCCCTGCGGGAGCGCGTGGTCGGGGTCCTGCGGGACCAGCGGGAGCTGGAGCGGCTCGAGCCCGCCGGCGGAGGTCGCCACGCCCGCCTCCGCGAGGCCTTCCTCGCGGAGGACGGGGAGATCGGCACCGGGCCGGCGTCCACCGGCCACAGCGAGGCCGCGC
Organism: Actinomycetospora chlora; assembly: GCF_039542135.1. Classification (NCBI taxonomy): domain Bacteria; kingdom Bacillati; phylum Actinomycetota; class Actinomycetes; order Pseudonocardiales; family Pseudonocardiaceae; genus Actinomycetospora; species Actinomycetospora chlora. Next base: position 15,428 of record NZ_BAABHO010000036.1, on the reverse strand, counting down.
GGGCCGAGGCCGACGCCGCGGAGGCCGTGACGGTCGCGCGGCTGGCGCTGCTGGAGGCCCACCTGGCGGTGCTCGACGCCCGCCTCGCCCTCATCGACGCCGGCGAGGGCGAGCCCGGCGCGAGCGCGGTCGACGGGCACACCCCGCTGACCGGCCGCAACGCGGTCAGCCGGCACGGACCGGCCCTGGCCCGCGGGCTGCGCGGCGAGATCGCGTACATGCTCACGCGGAAGCCCCGCTCGATCCTCAAGAGCCTGGCGGTCGGCCTCGCCCTCGGACTGCTCTACCTCGGGTTCATCCGCCTGTTCCAGTGGGACAAGGCGCACACCTGGCTGCCCTACCTGGGTCTGTGGGCGATCTCGGTCGTCATGGGAGGCGCGGTCTGCCTCAACGCGATGAGCTTCGACGCCCTGCGCGTCCGCGCCGCCCTCGACAGCGGGGCCCGGCTCTGGCACCTGCTCGTGACCAAGAACCTCGCCCTGCTCTGCCTCGTCGCCCCGGTCGGCTTCCTGCTCAGCGGGCTGCTCGCGTGGCGCGCCGGGAACCTCGACGCGTTCTTCAAGGCGTGCGCGCTGATGGTCTCGTTCATCGTGCTGTGGCTGGGCGTCGGCAACGTCCTGTCGGTGGCGACGCCGATCCGCGACGAGCCCGTCCGGCAGCGGCGCAAGGACGGCACGCTCAAGCAGTTCGCGATCGTCTTCGCGGTGTCCTACGTGATCGGCTACGCGGTCAACATCATGCTGATCTGGCGGGTGTTCGCCGCCAAGGAGTGGGCCGACCGGTTGGGGAACGCGACCCTGCCGGCGCTCTTCGTCATCGTCAGCAGCATCGCGATGTGGCTGCTGCTGACCGTCGTCGCGGTCGCGCTGTCCCAGCAGCCGAAGATCCGGCGTGCGCTGATGAAGGAGCTGGCCGAGCAGCCGCCGGCCGGGTCGCGTCCCCTCGTCCTCGAGAGCTGAGGACGAGGGGACCGCCGGTCAGGAGCCGAGGATGCGGGCCTTCTGCTGCTCGAACTCCGCGTCGGTCAGCACCCCCTGGCTCCGCAGCTCGCCCAGCTCCTTGAGCTGGGCGATCGTGTCACCGGCCGGCGGGCCGGGCGGGGGTGCGTACTCCGGCGGCGGGGCGTACTGCGGCGATGCGTACTGGGGCGGTGCGTACTGGGGCGGCGGGGCGTACTCGGCCTCCTGTGCCGCCCACCGCCCCGCCTGACGGCGCGAGACGCGGTTCGACACCGCGGTCGCCGTCCCCGCCACCAGCGCCGTGCGCGCGAGGCCCCTCAACAGTCCCGGCACGTCCTCACCCCTCCCCGTCGGCCCCGGCGGCCGCGGGTGCGGCGCCGAGGGAAGCCATCACGAGGTCGACGGGGATCCGTCCCCCGGCGACCAGCTGGGCGCCGCCCCGGCGCAGGGCCGACGCCAGCGGCGCCGCCCACACGTTCTCGTAGACGAGGACCGCGGCGGTCACGCCGGGCGCCAGCACCGCGCCGGCCTCGGCGAGGTCGTCGCCGTCGAGCAGCCCCGACGCCGCCCCGTGGAACACGGCCAGGTCGAGGGAGCCGTCGCCGTCGAGGTCGGCGATCTCGACCGTCGTCACCGCGCCGTCCGCGTCCTTGCGCAGGAACACGAGGTCGAGGATGCGGATCAGCCCGCGATCGACGAGGTCGACCAGCAGGGGCATGCCCTCACCGGTCGCCGAGCCCGGGGGGAACTCGACGACGAGGTAGTCGATGGGTCCGGTGTCGGGTCCGGGGTCGGCGGCGGTCACCGGGAGACCTCCACGCGGTCGTCGCCGGGGCGCGGCGCGGGGATGCCCCGCGCGCTGTCCGCCGCCGTGGCCAGCGCGGCGGCGAGGTCGAGGTCGCCCGCGGGGCGGCGCCACGCCTCGGCGCCGGCACCGGCGCCCACGACGGTCGCCGACACGGCGTGGCGGGCGAGCTGGGCGGGCGTCATCGCGGTCGCCTGCTGCCACCGGCGGGCCGCGCCCCACGCCGCCGCCGCGACGAGGCCGGTCCCGGCCGCGCCCAGCAGGCCCCCCGCGGCGGTGAGGACGGCGCCGCCGACGAGGAGGCGGACGGTGCGGGACCGCGGGGGCGGGATCGCGGCGGGGCTGGTGTCGGGCATGGTGGCGCCTCCTCGGATGCTGTGCCGATCCGCGCCCGACGGTGCCGCCACCACCCGCCGGCGACATCGCCCGGCGTGGGTGACCCGGTCCCGGCCGCCCCGGGGAAGGACCGCACCGCGAGCCGTCCCCGCCCGGTGTCACCCCTCGCGGGTGAGGTCCGCGACGGCGTGCCCGGACACGGTGACCGCCGGCGCCGAGGAGGACGCTCATGATCGAGATCGCCCCCGTCGACCTCGCGCGCGTCCAGTTCGCGACGACCTCGATCTACCACTTCCTGTTCGTCCCGCTGACGATCGGGCTGGCCTTCCTGACCGCGGTGCTCCAGACCCGCTGGCACCGCACCGGCCAGGGCGAGTACCGGCGCCTGACGAGGTTCTTCGGCACCCTGCTCGTGATCAACATCGCCGTGGGGGTCGTGACCGGGCTGGTCCAGGAGTTCCAGTTCGGGATGAACTGGTCGGGCTACGCCCGCTTCGTCGGGGACGTGTTCGGCGCGCCCCTGGCCATGGAGAGCCTGGCGGCGTTCTTCCTCGAGTCGACGTTCCTGGGCCTGTGGTGGTTCGGGTGGGACCGGCTCTCCCGGCGGGTGCACCTGGCGACCATCTGGGCGGTGGCCGTGGGCAGCGCGCTGTCGGCGGCGTTCATCATGGCCGCGAACTCCTGGATGCAGCACCCGGTGGGCTACGCGATCGCGCCCGGCACCGGCCGCGCCCAGCTCACCGACATCGCGGCGGTGCTGACGTCGCCGGTGTTCCTGCGCAGCCTCCTGCACGTGCTGCTGGCGTCGGTGATCACGGGGGCCGTGGTGATGCTGGCCGTCTCGGCCTGGCACCTGCGGCGCCGGTCGGCGTCCGCGCCGGTGTTCACGCGCTCGGCGACGTTGGCGCTCGCCGTCCTCGCCCCGGTGACGGCGGTGAACCTGCTCGTCGGCAGCGAGCTCGGGGTCACCGAGGGCGAGTTCCAGCCGATGAAGATCGCGGCGGCCGAGGCCCAGTGGACGACGTGCCAGCCGTGCTCGTTCTCGCTGTTCCAGATCGGCGGGGGCAACGACGACCACGACCCCGACAAGGTCATCCAGGTCCCGCACCTGCTGTCCCTGCTGGCCACGAACTCCTGGAACGGCCAGGTGCAGGGGCTCGACGAGCTCCAGGCGCAGTACAGCGCGCAGTACGGCCCGGGCGACTACGTGCCGAACGTCTTCGTGCAGTACTGGTCGATGCGCGTCATGGCCTATCTCGGCAGCCTGCTCGTGGTGCTGGGGCTCTGGGGCCTGTGGCGCCGCAAGCGCCTCGAGACCTCGCGGTGGTTCCTGCGGGTGGCGATCTGGGCGGTGCCGATCCCGTTCGTCGTCAACACCGCGGGCTGGCTGCTCACCGAGAACGGCCGCCAGCCCTGGATCGTGCAGGGCCTGCAGCTGACGCGGGACGCGAGCTCGCCCTCGGTCTCCACCACGGCCCTCGTGGTGAGCCTGGTCGTGTTTCTGCTGCTCTACGGCCTGCTGGCGGTGGTCGCGTGGAGCCTGATGCTGCGCTTCGCCCGCCGCGATCCCCCGGACGCCCCCGTGCCCGACGTCGAGCCGGCCCGGGTCCCCGTCGCGACCTACTGAGGAGGGCGACCCGTGACGCTCGCCGAGTTCTGGTTCATCGCCCTGACCGTCGTGTGGGTCGGCTTCCTGCTGCTCGAGGGGTGCGACTTCGGCGTCGGGATGCTCCACGGCGTCGTGGGCCGCGACGAGGCCGGGCGCGAGGAGGCCATCGGCACCATCGCGCCCGTGTGGGACGGCAACGAGGTGTGGCTCGTCCTCGCCGTCGGCGGGACCTTCGCCGCGTTCCCCGCCTGGTACGCGACGATGTTCTCCGGCTTCTACCCGTTGGTCCTGCTGGCGCTGGTCGCGCTGATCCTCCGCGGGGTGTCCTTCGAGTTCCGCGCGCACGCGGGCAGCGCCCGCAGCCGCCGGCTCTGGAGCGCCGCCCTGACCGCCGGCAGCGCGGTGACCCCGCTGGTGATCGGGACCGTCCTCGCCGGCCTGCTGCACGGCGTCCCCGTCGACGCGGCGCAGGAGTTCGTCGGCGGGCTCGGCGACCTCGTCGCGCCCTATGCCGTGTACACCGGCGTCACGATCACCGTCGTGTGCCTCCTGCACGGCGCGGTCTTCCTGGCCCTGCGCGCCGGCGGGGAGGTCCGCGACCGGGCCGGGCGGGCCGCCCGGCTGCTCGGCCCGCTCGCCGCGGTGGCGGTGGCGGTGTTCGCGGTCTGGACCCGGCTCGGCGACGGCCACGGGGTGCTGCTGTCGCTGGTCGAGCTGGTCGCGGTCGTGGCCGCGATCGCGGCGGTCGTGCTCGCGAAGACCGGACGGTGGGGGGCGGCCTTCACCGCCACCGCGGTCACCATGGCCACCGTCGTGGTGACGATCTTCGCGGCACTGGCGCCGCGGGTGGTGGTCTCGACGCTCGGGCCCGCCCAGGACCTGACGATCGCGAACACCGCGGCGTCGCCGTATGCGCTGACGCTGATGACGATCGTGCTCGCCGTGCTGCTGCCGGTGGTCCTCCTCTACCAGGGCTGGACCTACGTGGTGTTCCGCCGCCGCCTGCGCGGCGAGGGCCGTCCGGGCGCCCCGACCGCCGGGCCGCTCCCCCGCCACGACCCCGAGCCCCCCACCGTGTCGGGCTGGCTCGTGGGGTGGGTCGCCGCGGTGGTGCTGCACCTCCTGCGCCCGGCGAACCGGCGGGACGCCCGGCGCGGCTAGGGCGCGGTCGCGGCCTCAACGGGGTGCGGGGCCGGGCGCAGCCGGGCGGCGGCCACGTGGGCCACGACCACCGCGACGATGACCAGCGGCGTGACGACGAGGCCGTCGGTCCCGAGCAGCAGCACCGCGAGCATCACCGACGTCAACGGCAGGCGCAGCATCACCACGCACATGGCGCCGATGCCCATCGCGACCCCGGGCACGATCGCCATCCCCGGCAGCGGCGCGAGGGCGAGTCCCACGGCGGCGCCGACGAACATCGCCGGGAAGACCGGGCCGCCACGGAAGGCGCTCAGCGACACCGCGTACCCCACGGCCTTGCAGGCGACGAGCAGGACGAGCGCGCCCAGCGAGTACGACGCGGCGCCGGTGAGCAGGCCGGGCAGGGCCGCCTGGCCGGAGAACAGGACGTCGGAGGTCGCGTGCCCGGTGGTCAGCGCGTAGACGGTGGCGAGGCCACCGACCACCAGGCCCGCGAGCGTGGTCAGCAGTAGCCGCGAGCGGTCGACCAGCGCGCGCAGGCGCAACCCCGTCCACGAGATCGCGGTGCCCAGCACCGCGGCGACGAGCCCGATGACGATCGCCCACCCGAACTGGGCGAGGTCGGGCCGCGCGAACGGTGGGAGGTCGGGCAGGGCGAGGGAGACCGACCCCAGCCCGGTCAGGGAGTCCAGGCCCACGAAGATCAGGGATCCGATCCCGGACGCGAGGAGCCCCGGCAGCAGGACCAGGCCGAGCGTCGCGCCCCCGATCCCCGCGGCCTCCATCAACAGGAACGCTCCGAGCAGCGGCGAGCCGAGCAGCGTGCTGATCGCCGCGAAGCTGCCGGTGCTGGCGACCACCGTGATCGCCGATGGCGCGAGCGAGGCCTTGGCGGTGCGGACCGCGAGGACGGCGAGGCCGCCGCCGATGGCGATCAGCGGCGCCTCGGGGCCGAGCACGGCGCCGAACGCCAGCGTCGCGGTGGCCGCGAGGATCACCCCGGGCAGCTCGCGACCGGTGGGTGGCGGGTGGTTGGAGAACCCGTCCGCCGGCGAGTGCCCGCCCCCGCCCGGCAGGTACCGGATCGTGCACGCGACGAGCAGCCCGCCGACCGCGAGCACCGGGAGCGGCCACCACGCGGGCGCGGGGCCCAGGCCGAGCGCCGTGGGCAGGCGCCGGAACAGGACGTCCTGGAGGAAGGCCACGGCGACCAGGAAGCCGTAGGCCAGGGCGGAGATCGGCACGCCGAGCACCGCGGCCAGCAGGAGCATCCGCAGGTAGGCGGCGGACCGCAGCAGCTCGGCCGGGTTCGGGGCGGCGCCGGTCGTCCCCGCGGGGGCCGCCCCGGCCCGGGTGGTGTCGCTCATCGCGCCGCCCCCGTCGCCGGGAGCTCGACGACACCGCCGAGGGCCTCGGACAGGCGGGCGGGGACGTCGGCGAGCCCGGCCTGGTCGAGGGCGCCGCGCAGGGAGGACGTGTCGGGCGCGGGCGGCGGTCCGGCGGCGACGACCTGGAGCACGCCCTGGCTCCAGGTCACGTCGACGACCTGCCACGACCGCGCCTGCGCCCACCCCTGGACCGCCGGCTGGGCGGCGGTGAGCACCTGCTGCCCGCGGGCGGTCTGCCACGTCCCGACGCCGAGCGGGACGGCCACGGCGACCAGGACGACCCCGATCACGACGGCCGTGCGCGCCCGCAGCCGGCCCACCGGACGCCCGGCGGCGATCGCGACCTCCCGGACGTGGCAGGCCGCGAGGGTGGCCGTGCCGGTGGCGATGATCGCGGTGACGTTGGTCAGGAACAGCAGCAGCGCGCCGGCGGACTGGTCGGGCGCCCCGGCCTCGAGCGTCAGCCCCACCACGGCCAGGGGCGGCACGAGCGAGATGGCGATGGCCACCCCGGGCAGGGTGTCGGAGACGTCCGGGCGCACGAGCGCGAAGGCGCCGACCGCGCCGGTGGCGAGCGCCGCGACCAGGTCGACGAGCTCGGGGGCGACGCGGGAGGCGACCTGCGAGTTGGTGGCGGCGACCTCCGGTACCGGGCTGAGCAGGCCCGACAGGTACCCGATGACCACCACCAGGAGCGCGCCGGCGACCACCACCACGGCGCTGCGGACCACCTGGCGGCGGTCGGCCAGCACCACGGCGAGCGCCGTGCCGAGGATCGGGGTCATCAGCGGGGCGACGATCATCGCGCCGATGACGGTGGCGGTCGAGTCGGCGACCACCCCGGCGCTGGCGATGACCGCGGCGAGCGTGAGCAGCACCCAGAACGCGGACCGGCCGGCACGGTCGGCCAGGAACAGCTTGCCCGTGACGCGCTCCAGGTCCGCGGCGGTCACCCGGACGTACGGCGCCCGGGCCAGGCCGGCGGTCACACCGCGCCGGGGACCGGGCCGGCGTCCCGTTCCGCCGGCACCGGGAGCGTGTGGACGGTCGCGGCGGCCGCCGCGGCCAGCTCGACCGCGGTCGTCCGGGAGCGGCGTCCGGCGCGCCGGGCCAGCGGGATGCCCAGGGCGCTGACGATCGCCAGCGAGACCACCGACCACGAGAACGCGGTGGCGAGCGCCTCGCCGGGTGCCGCCCCGGCCGCGGTCTGCGCCTCGTCGACCGACGTGTAGAGGCCGGCCACGACCGCGGTCACCACGGCCCCGCCGACGTAGCGGGCCATGTTCGAGATCCCGGACGCCGCCCCGACCTGGGCGGGCGGCACGGACGCCGTCGCCGCCGATGACGCGGGTCCGTTGGACAGGCTCAGCCCCAGGGCGACGGCGAGCAGGCCGGGCAGGAAGGCGGCGTAGGACCACGTCGTGTCGACGAAGGCCAGCAGGACGAAGCCGCCCGTCAGCAGCAGGAAGCCGCCCACCACCACGGGACGGCCGCCGAAGCGGTGCGCCAGCGGGGTGATCGCGGGTGCGGCGACGACCACGACGGCGGCCACCGGGAGGCACGCGAGCCCGGCCTCGAGGCTGGTCATGCCGAACGCGGCGGGGTTCTGGAAGTACAGGCTGATGAGGAACGAGATCCCCGCGATCGCGCCCGCGCCGATGAGGATCGCGAGCGTCGACGCCACGAGCAGCACGTTGCGCAGCAGCGCGAGGTCGACCAGGGGCGCGGCCACCCGTCGCTCGACGAGGACGAACCCGACGATCGAGGCCGCGGACACGGCGAGGCACCCCAACGTCGCGGGCGACGTCCATCCCCACGACCCGCCCTCGGAGACCGCGAAGACGAGCGGCGCGAGGATCGCGGCGACCAGCACGGTGCCGGCGAGGTCGATCGAGCGCGCACGGCCCGGGTCCCGCGACTCGGGCACGGCGGCGAGGACCCAGGGGATGCAGACGGCGGCGATGAGCGCGTCGATCCAGAACAGGCCCTGCCACCCGGTCGCCTCGGCGAGCACGCCGCCGACCACCGGGCCCGCCGCGGCCCCGGCCGCCGAGGCGGCGCCCCACAGCGTCACGGCCCGCATCCGCGCCGGCCCGGAGGTGGCCACCGAGAGCAGGCTCAGCCCCGTCGCGAGGATCGCGGCCCCGGCGGCGCCCTGGACGACGCGCCCGCCCACCACCCACGCGCCGGACGGGGCCAGCGCGATGACCACGCAGGACGCCACGAAGAGCCCGAGCCCGCCGACGAACATCAGCCGCCGGCCGAACACGTCGCCCATCGCGCCGGTGGTGACGATCGTGGCCGCGCCGACCAGCAGGTAGCCGGTCACCGCCCACTGGAGCAGCGCGATCGGGGCGCCGAGGTCGGCACTGATCGAGGGCAGCAGGATGCTCACGGCCGAGGTGTTGGCGTTGACGACGAACGTCGACAGGCAGCTCGTCGCGAGCACGCTGCCCGCCCCCCGGGTGGCCGGCGCGTCCGTGTCGGTCATGTTGCGAGCCTCCGTCGCGCCCGCGGGCGCGCACCTCATCCGCTCGGGGTGATCCGGCCGCCCGCCCGTCCCGCGCCCCGGCTGTCTCATCCGGCTCGGGTGAGGTCCCCGGGCCCGGCCGGGAGCACCGTCCGGTCACGACGCACCGCCTCGTGCCCGATCCGTGCCTGGAGGAGACATGACCGAACAACAGACCCCGTCGCCGGTCTCGGCGCCGTCGAGCGCCTCACCGCTCACGAACGGGGTGACCGCACCCCGCCGCTCGGGCGCCTGGGAGGGCTGGGTCCGCTTCGGCGGCGTGATGATGACGATCATCGGCGGCTTCGCCGTGATCGAGGGCCTCCTGGCGATCTTCTCGCCGACCTACGTGACGCTGACCGGCGCCGGCGTGCTGCTCTTCGACCTGACCGCGTGGGGCTGGGTGCACCTGATCCTGGGCATCCTCGTGCTCGCGACCGGCCTGGCCCTCGTCGGCAGTGCCCCCGGGTGGGCCCGCGGCCTCGGCATCTTCCTGGTCGCGATCAACACGATCGTCCAGTTCGCGTTCCTGCCGGCCTACCCCCTGTGGTCGATCCTGCTGATCGTGCTGGACATCGTCGTCATCTATGCCCTGATGGTCACCTGGGTCGGGGACACCGACTTCTGACCCGCGACGGGCCGGGGTCCGTCGACGAGGCCCGCCCGGGCGACGGGCGGGCCTCGCCCGCGTCGAGCACGAGGGAGAGCTGTGGAGGCCGACGCACCGTCACGACGGCGGATCGCTCTCGTCCTGGCCCGGTCGACGATCACGGTCGCGCTGCTCCTGGTCGTCTACTTCGCGCTGCCGCTGCACACGCGCGAGGACGACGGGACGCTCGTGCTGTTCCTGGCCGGGATGGCCGTCCTCGTCGCGATGGTCGTCTGGCAGCTCCGGGCGATCACCACCGCGGTGCACCCGGCGCTGCGCGCCGTCGAGGCCTTCGCGAGCGCGATCCCGCTGTTCATCCTGATCTTCGCGTCGACCTACGTCGTGCTCGACGGGACCTTCCCGGGCACCTTCTCCGAGCCGATGTCCCGGGTCGACGCCCTCTACTTCACCGTCACGGTGTTCGCGACCGTCGGGTTCGGCGACATCGTCCCGCTCAGCCAGCCCGCCCGGATCCTGGTGACCGTGCAGATGGTCGGCGACCTGCTCGTGCTCGGCCTCCTCGTGAACGCGATGCTCGAGGCGGTCCGGCGTGGGCGGTCGCGCCGTGGCGGCACCCCGCCCTCCTGACCCCGAGGAGTCCCGCCATGACAGCGCCACCAGCGCCACCAGCGCCACCCGCACCGGCCACCGGCTGGCACGTCGACGTGCCCCTGCTCGGCCCGGTGGGCTGGCCGCCGACCGGCACCCTCGCGTTCGTCATCGTCCTCGGGGGGCTCACCGCGGTCGAGATCCTCTCCTGGCCCGTGGCGGTGGCCATCGGCGTGGGGCACGTGCTCGCCCGCGACCACGACCACCGGCTCGTCCGCGAGGTCGGCGAGACCCTCCAGGAGGCGTGATGCTCGACGACGCCGACCGCGAGACGCTGGCCGAGACCGAGCGGCAGCTGGCCCGCAGCGACCCCCACCTCGACGCCCTGCTGCGCTCCGGCCACGCCCGCCGTCGCCGCGCCGTGGCGGTCGCCACCTGGCTGGTCGGCGTCGTCGGGACGCTGCTGGTGGTCGGGCTGCTCTGGCTCGGCCTCGGCGGCCAGGCCTGCCTCGTGGCGCTCATGGTGGCGCTCGTCCTCGGGCGGCGCCGCGCCCGGGCGCTGTGGCAGCGCCGACGGTCGTGAGCGGCCCCTGGTGCGACGTGCCGGCCGGGACCTTCCGCTATGGGGAGGCCCCCGGGCGCGCCGTGCACGTCGACGCCCACCGGATCGCGACGTACACGGTCACCAACGTCGAGTTCCTGGCGTTCGTGCAGGCCACCGGCCACGTCACGAGCGCCGAGGTGCACGGGGCGTCGTTCGTGTTCGCGGGGCTGCTCCCGGACGGCGCGCCGCCCACCCGCGGCGTGGTGGACGCCCCCTGGTGGCGGCGGGTGCCGGGCGCCTGCTGGTGGCGTCCCGAGGGCCCCGGCTCGGGGCTGGAGCACCGCCCCACCCACCCCGTCGTGCACGTGTCCTGGGACGACGCGGTCGCCTACGCCCGGTGGGCCGGCGTGCGGCTGCCCACCGAGGTCGAGTGGGAGCACGCGTCGCGTGGCGGGCTGGACGGCCGCACCTTCCCCTGGGGCGACGAGCTCACGCCGGGTGGCGAGCACCGGATGAACGTGTTCCAGGGGGCCTTCCCGTCCCGCGACGACGGCGACGACGGGTTCGTCGGCACGGCCCCGGTGACGGCCTTCGCCCCCAACGGCTACGGGCTGCACCAGACCACCGGCAACGTCTGGGAGTGGTGCGCCGACCCGTTCGATCCGGCGCGTCCCGGCGAGCGCAGCCTGCGCGGCGGCTCCTACCTCTGCCACGCCTCGCACTGCGAGCGCTACCGGTGTGCGGGCCGCACGGGCAGCGGGGCGGACAGCAGCGCGGGCAACGTCGGCTTCCGCGTCGCGCCCCGGGGCGCTGACTAGCCCGACGTCGGGCGCGCGGACACGATCGTCAGGCCCAGCACGCGCAGCTGGTCGAGGATGCCGTGCAGGTGGGCGTCGTCGAGGACGTCCCCGCGCAGCACCGCGCCCGGACGGATCTCCTCGACCTCCATGTCGCACAGGGCCTCGCGGGCGCGGGCGGACAGGGCGCCGTCGACCCGGAACTCGTAGTGCCGTCCGGTCATGCGTCCTCCCGGGGTCCGGATCGTCGGGCCGAGGGTCGCCGACGGCGCCGGGCCCGCCCTCACCCGCCGAGGATGGTCCGGCCGGGCCGCACGGGCCGTTCATCCCGCCGGGGTGAGCCGGTGGACCGGGCCGGTCACGACGGTCGGTGCCATGAACCCGCCCGACCGCCACGCCCGCACGGTGCTCCCCATCCCGGACCGCCCGGCGCCGGGTCTGACCACCTACGACGCCAAGGACCCCGACACCGCCTTCCCGCCGATCGAGCCGCTGCTCCCGCCGGCCGGCGCGCCGAACGTGGTCGTGGTCCTGCTCGACGACGTCGGGTTCGGGGCGTCCTCGACGTTCGGCGGCCCGTGCCGCACGCCGACCGCGGACCGGCTCGCCGCGCGCGGGCTGCGCTACAACCGTTTCCACACCACCGCGCTCTGCGCCCCCACCCGCCAGGCGCTGCTGACCGGCCGCAACCACCACTCCGTGGGCATGGGCAGCATCACCGAGACGGCGACCTCGGCGCCCGGCAACAGCTCGGTGCGGCCGAACACCAAGGCGCCGCTGCCGCTGACGCTCAAGCTCAACGGCTACTCCACCGCGCAGTTCGGCAAGTGCCACGAGGTGCCGGTCTGGCAGTCCTCCCCGGTGGGACCGTTCGACGCCTGGCCCTCGGGAGGCGGCGGGTTCGAGACCTTCTACGGGTTCATCGGCGGCGAGAACAACCAGTGGGAGCCCTCGCTCTACGACGGGACGACGCCCGTCGAGCCACCGGCGACGCCGGAGGAGGGCTACCACCTCACCGAGGACCTCGCCGACCGCGCCACCGCCTGGATGCGCCAGCAGAAGGCGCTCGCGCCCGCGAGGCCCTTCTTCGTGTACTTCGCGCCGGGCGCCACGCACGCCCCGCACCACGTGCCGAGGGAGTGGGCCGACCGCTACCGCGGCGAGTTCGACGACGGCTGGGACGCGGCGCGTGCCCACACCTTCGCCCGCCAGCAGGAGGCCGGGATCATCCCGGCGGAGGCCGAGCTGACCGCGCGACACGACGAGATCCCGGCGTGGGACGACATGCCCGACGAGCTCAAGCCCGTGCTGGCGCGCCAGATGGAGGTCTACGCCGGCTTCCTCGAGCACACCGACCACCAGGTCGGCCGGCTCGTCGACACGCTCGAGGACATGGGGATCCTCGACGACACGCTGATCTTCTACATGATCGGCGACAACGGGGCGTCCGCCGAGGGGACCGTGCAGGGCGCGTTCAACGAGATGGCCAACTTCAACGGGATGGCCGCGCTCGAGACCCCGGAGTTCCTGCGCAGCACGATGGACCTCCTCGGGTCGCCGGACTCCTACAACCACTACGCCGTGGGCTGGGCCTGGGCGATGAACACGCCCTTCCAGTGGACCAAGCAGGTCGCGTCGCACTGGGGCGGCACCCGCAACGGCACCGTCGTGCACTGGCCCCGCGGCACGTCCGACCCGGGCGGTCTGCGTTCGCAGTTCGTCCACGTCATCGACCTGGCCCCGACGATCCTCGAGGCGGCGGGCATCCCCGAGCCGACGATGGTCAACGGCGTGCTGCAGTCGCCCATGGAGGGCACGAGCATCCTCGACACGTTCGCCGACGCGGACGCCGCCGAGCGCCACGACCTGCAGTACTTCGAGATGTTCGGCAACCGCGGCGTCTACCACCGGGGCTGGAGCGCGGTGACCAAGCACCGCACGCCCTGGCTGATGTCCGGCCACCAGCCGCCGCCGTTCGACGAGGACGTCTGGGAGCTCTACGACGGCACCAGCGACTACAGCCAGGCCCGCGACCTCGCCGCCGACAAGCCCGAGGTCCTCGCCCGCCTGCAGCGGCTGTGGCTCATCGAGGCCGCCAAGTACGGCGTGCTGCCGCTGGACGACCGCACCGCCGAGCGCATCGAGCCGACGATGGCCGGGCGCCCGACGCTCGTCCAGGGCACCTCGCAGCTGTTCTTCCCCGGCATGGGGCGCCTCTCGGAGAACAGCGTGGTCTCGATCAAGAACCGGTCGTTCAGCGTGACGGCCGAGGTCGACGTCCCGGTCGGGGGCGGGCAGGGCGTCGTCATCGCGCAGGGCGGCCGGTTCGGGGGCTGGTCGGTCCACCTGTACGAGGGCCGGCTGTGCTTCTGCTACAACGTGCTCGGCATCCACGTCTTCACCACCCGCTCCGACGAGCCGGTGCCGGGCGGGGTGCACCAGGTGCGCGCCGAGTTCGCGTACGACGGGGGCGGCCTGGCCAAGGGCGGGGACGTCACCCTCTACGTCGACGGCGCGGCCGCCGGCGCCGGGCGCGTGGCCATGACCCAGCCGATGGTCTTCTCCGCCGACGAGACCACCGACGTCGGCCGTGACGAGGGCACCCCGGTCAGCCCCGACCTCACGGGCCCGTCGAGCCGGTTCACCGGGAAGATCCACTGGGTGCAGCTCGACGCCGGCGACGACGGCCACGACCACTTCGTGGATCCCGAGGAGCGGCTGCGGATCGCGATCGCCCGGCAGTAGGGGCTCGGTCGCGGGCAACGGGACCGTTCGTGAGCAGCCGCTTCCGGACCGTCGCGGGTTGGTCCGATCGTCGCTGCCCGTGCGGCCGGAGGCCCGTACGAACGAGGAGGTTGCGCGATTCCGCCGACGCTCCGGAGATCCTATGGTGGCCCTTGCGCGCGTCAACCAGCCGGCGCGCGCACCGACCCCAGGAGCGGCCCCGTGCTCCACGCGTCGGGATCGAGGACCGGTCCCCCACCGCTCCCGGCGGAGCACGTCCGCCGGGGAGAGCTGGAGGCGGCCCTCGACCGGGGAGCGGACCGGGACCTCGTCCTGCTGTCCGCGCCCCCGGGCTTCGGCAAGACCACGCTGCTCGCGTCCTGGACCGCCGCCGACCTCGGGCGGGCGACCGCCTGGGTGCGCCTCGACCCGGAGGACCGGGACCCACGGCGGCTCTGGGGCGCGGTGCTCGCCGCACTCACCGCGCTGCCCGCGGTCCCGGCGACGAGCCGGCTGCACCGGCTCGTCGTGTCGCGGTCGACCGTCGCGCCGGAGTTCCTCACCGAGCTCGCCGAGGCCCTCGCGGCCCTGCCCGCGCCGGTGCGCCTCGTGCTCGACGACGTCCACCACCTCACCGACCCCCTGTCCCGGCGCGGGCTGGAGATGCTGGTGCGCGACGCCCCGCGCGGCCTGCGGCTCGTGCTCGCGGGCCGGCGGGACCCGGCGCTGCCCCTGCCGCGGCTGCGGTTGGAGGAGCGGGTCGGCGAGCTGCGCGCGGAGCAGCTGCAGTTCACGCCCGCCGAGACGGCGGCACTCGTCGCGGCCTGCGCCCTGCCGCTCGACCCGGCGCAGGTCGAGGCCCTGCACGAGCGCACCGGCGGGTGGGTCGCCGGGCTGCGCCTGGCCGCGCTGTCGCTGCGGGACCACCCCGACCCCGGCCGGTTCCTCGCCGGGTTCTCCGGCGACGACCGGCCGGTCGCCGACTACCTCGTCGACGAGGTGCTCGCCGGGCTCCCGGCCGACCGCCGCGAGCTGCTCGGACGCGTCGCCGTCGACGATGCGGCGCCCGCCGCGCTCGCCACGCGGCTGGCCGGGCGCGACGACGCGGTGCCGCTGCTGGACGAACTCGCCCGGGACACCGGCCTGGTGTCGGGCAGCGGGGGCCCCGGCGACCCGTACCGGCTCCTCGGGCTGCTGCGCACGCACCTCGTCGCCGACCTCGCGCGCCGGGGTCCGGCGCTCGTGGCGGACCTGGAGGCCACGGCCGCGCGGTGGTGGTCCGCGCAGGACGCCCCGGTCGAGGCGCTGCGGCACGCCGACCGCTCGGGCGACCCCGCCCTCCTCGCGGCGCTCGCGCAGCGCTGGGGACCGTGGCTCGCCGGGCGGGGCGAGCACGCGGCCCTGGCGGTCGCCGCG
>NZ_BAABHO010000035.1:0-64916 GCF_039542135.1 Actinomycetospora chlora | reverse complement strand
TGCGCGACGACGCCGTCGGCTACGGCGTGCTCGACGCCGACGCCGCGGTGCGCGGGGGCCCGCCGCGGACGGGACCCGAGGTGCGCCCGGCGCCGCCCGCGCCGGCGCCGGGCAGCTCGGGTGGTGCGGCGCCGGTCGTCGTCGCCGTCCTCGTCGTCGTCCTCGTCGCCGCGGTGATCGCGGCCGTTGTGCTGCGCCGGCGGGCCGCCCGGTGAGCCTCGTCGTCCCGCGGGAACGCCCGGTGCCCGCCGCCCGCCGCCGCCCGTCCGGGCCGTCGCTGGGGCCCGTCCCGCTCGCCGGGGTCGTGGTCGTCGAGGTCGGGCTCGCGCTGGCCGTGGCGCTCGTCGCGGTCGACCGGCGGCTGCTGCCGCTGGCCGGGGTCGTGTTCTCGGCCGGGCTCGTCGTCGGGCTGCTGCGGGTGCGGGGGCGCTGGCTCCTGGGCTGGATCGGGCTGCTGCTGCGCTTCCGCCTGCGCACCCGCGAGCGCGCCAGCGAGCCGGAGGCCGCCGGAGCCGACCCGCGGCTGCGGGTGCTGCGCCTGCTCACGGGCGACCTCACCGTCGCCCGCACCCGCGACCACGACGGCCGCGAGGTCGGCCTGCTCGGCCACTCGGGCGGCTGGAGCGCCGTGCTCGCGCTCGACCCGGTCGGCCCCGACGGCGGGGCCGGGCTGGTCGCGTCCGACACCGCCGCGGACGCGGCGTCGTTCCCGCTCGCGGCCGTGGCCGGCTGCCTGGCCGACCGGGGCGTCGTGCTCGACGCCGTCAGCGCGGTGTGGCACTGCCGGCCCCTCGCCGAGGACAGCCCCGCGGCCGCGGCGTACCGCGAGGTCCTCGGCCCGCTCCCGCCGCTGGCCCGCCGCGACGCCTGGCTCGTCGTGCGGCTGGACCCGCAACGCTGCCCGGAGGCCGTCGCCGAGCGCGGCGGCGGCGTCGTGGGCGCGCACCGTGCCGTGGTGGGGGCGCTGGCGCGGATCTCGCGGGTGCTCGCCGACCACGGCGTGCCCGTGCGGCCGCTGTCCGCCGACGACGTCCTCGACGCCGCCACCGAGGCCGCCGACGCCGACGGCGGCCCGGTCGAGCGCCTGACCGAGCACTGGCGCGCGGTCGTCGCGGGCGAGGTCGGGCACGCGGCCTACGCCGTCACCCGCTGGCCGGCGGGTGCGGCGCCGGAGCGGCTCACCGGCCTGACGGCGACGACGGCGCGCACCAGCACCCTGGCCCTCACGCTCGAGCCGGACACGGCGGCGCCCGGCGAGGCCGGCCCCACCGTCGGCCTGCGCGGCACCGCCCGCATCACCGCCGACACCCCGGACGCGCTCGAGGAGGCGGGCCGCGAGCTGGTGGCGCGCGGGCACGCGCTCGGCGTCGTGCTCGACCCCCTCGACGGCCAGCACGCCGCCGGGCTCGCCGCGACGCTGCCCGTGGGGGCCGTCCCGTGACGGGCCGCGCCGCGCCCACCCGCGCCGACCCCGAGCTCGCGCCGGCCTTCTCCGTCCCGCCGGCGCTGCTGGACGCGCTCGGCCCGCCGGTGCGCCCGGCCGGGGTCGTCCTCGGCGCGGACCCGGACGGCGAGCCGGTGGCCGTCGGGCTGGTCCGGGCCGCACCCACGCGCGTCGTCGTGCTGGGCGGGCTCTACCTCGCGCGTCAGGTGACGCTGCGCGCGGTGGGGGTGGGCGTGCAGGCGGTGGTCGTCACCGGCCGCCCGCCGGCCTGGGACGCCGTGCGCCGGGCCGGGGGCGGGGACACCACCCACGAGGACGACGACGAGCGCGCCGCGGTGCGCGTCGTGGGCGAGCCGCCGGCCGACCTCGCCGTCACCGGCGGCCCGCCGCTGCTCGTCGTGCACGACCGCGGCGCCACCCCGCGCGGCCCCGCCCCGGCCCGTCGACCGCGGCAGACGACGCTCGTGGTGCTGCCGTCGCTCGTGCCCGCGGTCTCCGACCTCGCCGACGACGCCGACCTCGTCCTCGTCCAGCGCCTGCCGCCGCACGAGGCCGAGCTGGCCGGGCGCCTGTGGCGGCTCACCCCGGCCATGACCGAGACGCTGCGCACGCTGCCGGACCGCGGTGTCGTCCTGCTCGGGCGCAACCTGTGGCGCCGGGTGGACCTCGTCACGGGGCCGCGGGAGACCGCGATCCTCGGGCCCGTCCGGCGGGGCGACTGACGGTCAGGGCTCGCTGCGCGTGCGGTCCTTGGCCGTGTTCCCGGCCGGCCCGCCGCCCGGGTCGGTGTCGACGAGGTCCGGGTCGAGGGCGACCGCGTCGGCGGTGGTCCCGGGGCTCACCCGCTCCGCGGTGTTCTGCTGGCCGTCGAACTCGTCGCTCGTGGGGTGCGGCGCCTGTGCCGGGTCCTCGCTCATGGCCGTCGACGCTACGGACGCGGTGACCGCGACCACACCGGCATCCGGGGCCGACCGACCGTTCGCCCTCCTACGCACGGTGACCGGCGGGTAGCGTGACCGCCGCCACGGGAGGTGGGGATGGCCGATCTCGCGTACGTCCCGGTCCTCGCCCTCGCGCGTCTGCGGGAGACGGGGATGGCGGCGGTGTCCGTCGGGGGGCGCCGGGTGCTGCTCGTGCACGTCGACGGCGACGTCCGCGCCTACGACAACCGCTGCCCGCACCGCGCCTGGCCCCTCGAGCGGGGCACGCTCGACGGCTGCGTCCTCACGTGCGCGAACCACCGCTGGACGTTCGACGTCGCCACCGGCCGGGGTCTCGACCCCGGCGACCGCGACCTCGTGGCCGTCCCCTGCCGGGTCGACGAGGACGGCACCGTGGCGGTCGGCGTCGAGGCTTGACCTGGACCTTGCTCGAGGTCCGACCCTGGGGACATGAGCATCGCGCTGAACCACACGATCGTCGAGAGCCGGGACCCGGACGGTGGCGCGGCTTTCCTCGCCGAGGTCCTCGGCCTGCCGGCGCCGTACCACTTCGGGCCGTTCACGGTGGTCGAGGTCGACCACGGCACGAGCCTCGACTTCATGGCCGTCGACGCGCCGCACCCCCAGCACTACGCGTTCCTCGTCGGCGACGACGAGTTCCCCGTGATCGTCGACCGGCTGCGCGGCCGGGGCGTCGCGACCTGGGCCGACCCCGGTCACCGGCGCCCGGGCCGCAACACGAACGACGGCGGCCAGGGCGCCTACTTCGACTCCCCCGAGGGCCACAACCTCGAGATCCTCACCCGCCCCTACGGCAGCGGCGGCTGATCGCGGACGTCACGGGTCGCGGCGCCGCCGCGTCGTCGTGGCCCGCGCGGCGAGGTCGGCGTCGTCCGGGTAGTCGACGCCGACGAGGCGCAGCCCGCGCGCGGCGACGACGGCGACCTCGCTCGAGCGCTCGCGCCGGGCGAGCAGCGCCGCGGGCCAGTCCACAGAACGGCGGCCCTCCCCCACGGCCAGCAGCGCGCCGACCACCGAGCGGACCATCGAGTGGCAGAACGCGTCCGCCGACAGCGCCGCGACGAGCACGTGCGGCTCCTCCGGCACCGGACTCCACGCGAGGTGCTGGAGCTCGCGGACGGTCGTCGCGCCCTCGCGGGGCCGGCAGTAGGCGGCGAAGTCGTGCTCCCCGAGCAGCCCCTGGCCGGCGGTGGTCATCGCGTCGACGTCGAGGGGCCGCGGCCAGCGCAGCGTGTCGCGGGCCCGCAGCGGCTCGGGTCCCCAGGGCGCGGTGCTGACGCGGTAGACGTAGTGCCGGCGCAGCGCCGAGAAGCGGGCGTCGAAGCCCGCCGGGGCCGGCGTCACGGCCCGCACCCGCACGTCCGGGGGCAGCATCCGCGCGAGTCGGCCGACGAGCCCCGGGTGCGGGTCGAGCCCCTCCGGGAGGTCGACGTGGCACACCTGCGCGTCGGCGTGCACCCCGGCGTCGGTGCGCCCGGCCACCGTCAGCGCCACCGGCACGCGCCAGACCGTCGCCAGCGTGTCCTCGAGGACCCCTTGCACCGTGCGCAGCCCCGGCTGGCGCGCCCAGCCCGAGAAGTCGGTGCCGTCGTAGGCCAGGTCGACCCGGTACCTGATCAGGAGCGGAGATACCGCGAGCCCGCCCCCGGGGTCGGGGACGGGCTCGCGGGACGCGCGCTCGATCAGGACTTCTCGTCGCTGTCGCCGGTGTCGAGACCGGCGGCCGCGGCCGCGTTGTCGGCCATCGGCTCCGGGACCTCGGCGCCAGCGTCGTCCGACGTGTCGGTGCCGGTGTCGGTGCCCTCGGCGGCCGCCTCGGCCTCGGGGACCTCCGGCGCGTCGTCGTCGGCGCCGACACCCTCCGCCGTCGCGGCGTCGGTGGGCTCCGCCGGCTCCGGGGACGCGTCCGACTCGGCCGCCGCGATGGTCGCCGCGGTCGCGGCGGCACCGGTGGCGGTGTCGCCGACCTCGGCGCCCGGGCCCGAGGGCGAGCGCGGGGCCGCGGTGCGGGTGGCCTGCGAGGCCTCCGCGGACGCGGTCCGCTCGTTCACCAGCTCGATGATGGCCATCGGCGCGTTGTCGCCCTTGCGCGGCAGCGTCTTCACGATGCGCGTGTAGCCGCCGGGACGGTCGGCGAAGAACGGCCCGATCTCGGCCGTCAGGCGGTGCACGACGTCCTTGTCGCGGATCTGCTCCGCGATGAGGCGACGGTTGTGCAGGCCGCCCTTCTTCGCCTTCGTGATCAGACGCTCCGCGTACGGGCGCAGGCGCTCGGCCTTGGCCCGCGTCGTGTGGATGCGGCCGTGGGTGAAGAGCGACGTGGCCAGGTTGGCCAGCATCAGCTTCTGGTGGTCCGGGGAACCACCGAGGCGGGGGCCCTTCGTGGGCTGGGGCATGTCACTGCTCCTGTCTCGTGACGCCTTTCCTCCCCGGCCCTGGGGAGGGCGCGGGGAGGGGGCAGCACGTCAGAGTTGCTGAAAAGAGTGGTCTTACAGCTGCTCGGTCTCGGCGTAGTCCTGACCGTCGTCGTCGGACACGCCGTAACCGCCGAAGCCGCCGTCCGAGCCGTACGACTCGAAGCCCTCGGACGGGTAGTCCGCGGCCGCGGCCGACGGGTCGAACCCGGGCGGGCTGTCCTTGAGCGCGAGGCCCAGGCCGGCCAGCTTCATCTTGACCTCGTCGATGGACTTCGCACCGAAGTTGCGGATGTCCAGCAGGTCGGCCTCCGACCGGCCGACGAGCTCGCCGACCGTGTGGATGCCCTCCCGCTTGAGGCAGTTGTAGGACCGGACCGTGAGGTCGAGGTCCTCGATGGGCATCGCGAACGCGGCGATCGAGTCGGCCTCGGCGGGCGAGGGGCCGATCTCGATGCCCTCGGCGTCGACGTTGAGCTCGCGGGCCAGCCCGAAGAGCTCGACCAGCGTGCGCCCGGCGGACGCGATCGCGTCGCGCGGGGTCATCGACGGCTTGGTCTCGACGTCGAGGATCAGCTTGTCGAAGTCGGTGCGCTGCTCGACGCGGGTCGCCTCGACCTTGTAGCTGACCTTGAGCACCGGCGAGTAGATCGAGTCGACCGGGATGCGGCCGATCTCGGCGCCGGACGCCTTGTTCTGCGCGGCCGGGACGTACCCGCGGCCACGCTCGACGACCAGCTCGACCTCGAGGCGGCCCTGGTCGTTCAGGGTCGCGATGTGGAGGTCGGGGTTGTGGACGGTCACGCCGGCCGGCGGGACGATGTCGCCCGCGGTCACCGTGCCCGGCCCCTGCTTGCGCAGGTACATGGTCGCCGGCTCGTCCTCCTCGGAGCTCACCACGAGCTCCTTGAGGTTGAGGATGATGTCGGTGACGTCCTCCTTCACCCCCGGCACGGTGGTGAACTCGTGGAGGACCCCGTCGACACGGATGCTGGTCACGGCCGCGCCCGGGATGGACGACAGCAGGGTGCGACGCAGCGAGTTGCCGAGGGTGTAGCCGAAACCCGGCTCCAGCGGCTCGATGACGAACCGGGAACGGGTGTCGTCGATGGCGTCCTCGGAGAGGGCAGGACGCTGGGAGATCAGCACGTACGTTTCCTTCCGGTGCGGCGTCCGCTATTTGACGCCGAACGTGACCCGGCCCGGGCACGCTCGCCCGGGCCGGGGTACTACCTCACTTCGAGTAGAACTCGACGATCAGCTGCTCCGACACCGGGGTGTCGATCTGGGCGCGCTCCGGGAGGGAGTGCACGAAGATGCGCAGCGAGTCCGGGACGACCTGGAGCCACCCGGGCACCGGGCGGTCGCCGAAGTTCTCCTTCGCCACCACGAAGGGCAGCATGTTCCGGGACTTGTCCCGGACGTCGATGATGTCGTACTGCGTCACCCGGTAGCTGGGGACGTCCACCTTCTGGCCGTTGACCAGGAAGTGGCCGTGCCCGACGAGCTGGCGGGCCTGACGCCGCGTCTGCGCGAGGCCGGCGCGGTAGACGACCGAGTCGAGACGCGACTCGAGCAGACGGAGGAACTCGTCGCCGGTCTTGCCCTCGCGGCGGTTCGCCTCGTCGTAGTAGGCGCGCATCTGCTTCTCGAGCAGTCCGTAGGTGAAGCGGGCCTTCTGCTTCTCCTGCAGCTGCAGCAGGTACTCGGACTCCTTGATGCGGATCCGGCCGTGCTGCCCCGGCGGGTACGGGCGACGCTCGAAGGACTTGTCGCCGCCGATGAGGTCGACCTTGAGGCGGCGGGACTTGCGGGTGGCAGGTCCGGTGTAGCGGGCCATCGTCTCTGTCTCCTCTCCGCCTAGACCCGGCGACGCTTCGGCGGGCGGCAGCCGTTGTGCGGCTGGGGCGTGACGTCGGCGATGGTGCCGACCTCGAGGCCCGCGGCCTGCAGCGAACGGATGGCGGTCTCGCGACCCGAGCCCGGGCCCTTGACGAAGACGTCGACCTTCTTCATCCCGTGCTCGGCGGCCTTGCGCGCGCAGTTCTCCGCGGCCATCTGCGCGGCGAACGGCGTCGACTTGCGCGAGCCCTTGAAGCCCACGTGGCCGGCCGACGCCCAGCTGATGACGTTGCCCGACGGGTCGGTGATCGAGACGATCGTGTTGTTGAACGTGCTCTTGATGTGCGCGTGGCCGTGGGAGACGTTCTTCTTCTCCCGGCGCCGGACCTTCTTGGCCCCGGCCGCGCCCTGGCGGGTCCTGGGTGGCATGTGCTCTCTTCCGTTCGAGGGGTCCGGTCCGCGCTACTTGCGCGTGGCCTTCTTCTTGCCGGCGACGGTCTTCTTCGGACCCTTGCGGGAGCGGGCGTTGGTCTTCGTCCGCTGCCCGTGCACCGGCAGGTTGCGGCGGTGCCGCAGGCCCTGGTAACTGCCGATCTCGACCTTGCGCCGGATGTCCGCCTGGACCTCGCGGCGCAGGTCGCCCTCGACCCGGAAGTGGTTGTCGATGTACGCGCGCAGCGCGGCGGCGTCACCGTCGGACAGGTCCTTGGAGCGGAGATCGAAGTCGATCCCGGTCTCGGTCAGGATCTCCCGTGACCGGCTGCGGCCGATCCCGAAGATGTAGGTCAGCGCGATCTCCATCCGCTTCTCGCGGGGGAGGTCGACGCCGGAGATGCGTGCCATGGGGTGGCGTGCTCCTGGTGTCGTCCGGGAGGTCTGGCTCCCTGCCCGTCCCGGTCCCTCGTCGAGGGTCCGGGCCCCGGCCTCCCGTGCCGGGGGTGCTCCGCCGGGGCACGATCGCTCACGCCGACGTAGGTGCGGGGAGGTTCTCGGTGCGGTCGCGCGCGGCCGCTGAACTGCTCTGCTGCCGGGTGGCCGGCTGCGTCAGCCCTGGCGCTGCTTGTGGCGCAGGTTGTCGCAGATGACCATGACCCGCCCGTGACGGCGGACCACCTGGCACTTCGCGCAGATGCGCTTGACGCTCGGCTGGACCTTCACGTCCTCTTCCTCGCTGCTCGGACTACTTGTAGCGGTAGACGATCCGGCCGCGCGACAGGTCGTAGGGCGACAGCTCCACGACGACCTTGTCCTCGGGGAGGATCCGGATGTAGTGCTGACGCATCTTGCCGCTGATGTGCGCCAGGACCTTGTGCCCGTTCTCGAGCTCCACCCGGAACATCGCGTTGGGCAAGGGTTCGATGACCCGGCCCTCGACCTCGATGGCGCCGTCCTTCTTCGCCATGTCCTCCGCATTCTTCTCGACGTACGCTGTCGTCCCGCGGGCGAGCCCACGCCGAGGAACGGCGAGGCCCTCCAGGAGACCGGCGCCGTGTCCGCCGGCGGGCGCGACGCGAGAACGCGCGCATGCCGGCACGCCACGCGCGCCAAACGTCAAGTGTACGCGCGGCGTGTCGAGAGCCCGACCACCGGGGGGTTCAGCGCCGCGACGGGTGCGGGACGCAGCCGAACGGCACCGGCGCGGGGAACGGCAGCCCCGCGCGCTGCGCGAGGGCGCCCAGCGCGAGCACGGCGCCCCACGGGCCGGCGACCCAGATCCACCACGGGCTTACGACCCCGCCGGTGCCCACCGACACCGCCACCCAGATCACGAGGTTGAGCACCGACACCGCCGCCCAGACCGCCACGGCCCGCCGCAGCGCCGCGGCCTGCCGGCCCGCGCGCCGCGACCCGCGGTCGCCGGCACCCACCGCGTCCGCCGTCCGCGACGTCGACTCCGGGACGGGCAGGTCCGCGGTGAGCGGGGCGAGGTCGGCCGCCACCACCGCACCGTGCGCCGCCCGGACGCGCTCGTCGTACTCGGCGAGCGTCAGCCGCCCCTCCGCGTGCGCGCGCGCCAGCTGGTCCGCCACGCGCCCGCGCTCGGCGTCGCCCACCCGCAGCTGCTCGGTCCCGGCCACCACGACCACCCCGTTCCTCGACTACGGCCGAGGTTAGCAGCTAGCAGATAGTTCTGCTATCCGAATCTCACTCCGCAGGCGCCGTGAGGACCCGGGGTCCGTCGTCGGTGACCGCCACGGAGTGCTCCCAGTGCGCCGCCCGGCTGCCGTCCGCGGTCACCACGGTCCAGCCGTCCTCGAGCTCGGTGGTCTCGTCGGTGCCCCCGGTGAGCATGGGCTCGATGGCCAGCACCATCCCCGTGCGCAGGCGCATCCCGCTGCCCGCGCGCCCGAGGTTGGGCACGAACGGCTCCATGTGCATGGACGTGCCGATCCCGTGCCCGCCGTAGTCCGCGACGATCCCGTACTCGCGACCGTCGGCGCCCGCTCGGCGGCGCGCCTCCTCCTCGATCGCGTGGCCCACGTCGCCGAGCCGGCCGCCGGGCACCAGCGTCGCGATGCCCGCCTCCATGGCCGCCCGGCAGGCCGCCGACAGCTCCTCGTCACCGGCCGCCGGTGTGCCGACGAGCAGTGTCACCGCCGCGTCGCCGTGCCAGCCCTCGAGGATCGCGCCGCAGTCGATCGAGACGAGGTCCCCGTCGGCGAGGACCTGCGTCGGCGCGGGGATCCCGTGCACGACCTGCTCGTTGACCGAGGTGCAGATCGAGGCCGGGAAGCCCTGGTAGCCGAGGAACGACGGCACCGCGCCGGCGTCCCGGATCGTCGCCTCGGCGACCTCGTCGAGGTCGGCCGTGCTGACGCCGGGCGTCGCGGCCTCGGTCACCGCGGCCAGCGTCGCGGCCACGACCAGGCCCGCGGCGCGCATGGCCTCGACCTGGCCGGGCGTCTTCATCTCCACGAACCGCCCCCGCACGCGATCGGCGAGGCCGCCGACACCGTCCGAGACGATCCCCGAGACGGCCTCGGTGAGCCGGCGGCCGGTACTGCCCACTCAGTCGTCGGGCTCGTCGGCGAGCGCGTCCATGGCGCGGTCGGTGATCTCCTCGACCGATCCGACGGCGTCGACGCGCACCGCGATGTCGCGGTAGTGCTCGATCAGCGGCTCGGTCTCCGAGCGGTAGACCTCCTGGCGGTGCCGGATGGTCTCCTCGGTGTCGTCGGAGCGGCCCCGGCTCATGAGGCGCTTGACGAGCTCCTCGTCGTCGACCTCGAAGACCAGCACGGCGTCGAGCCGCTGGCCGAGCTCACCGAGGACGTCCTCGAGCTCCCGGGCCTGCGCCGCGTTGCGCGGGAAGCCGTCGAGCAGGAAGCCCTCCTGCGCGTCGGACTGCGCGAGACGGTCCTTGACCATCTTGACGGTGACCTCGTCGGGCACGAGGTCGCCCGCGTCGACGTAGCGCTGGGCCTCCTTGCCCAGCTCCGTCTCGTTCTTCATGTTCTCGCGGAAGATGTCGCCGGTGGAGATGTGCGGCGCGTCGAGACGCTCGGACAGCCGGGCCGCCTGCGTTCCCTTGCCCGCTCCCGGCGGGCCGACCAGCACGATCCTCACGACGACACTCCTTCGCCCGACACCTTGGTGAACCCCGACCTTGCGACCCTGCACTCCGCGCCGACCGCCGCGTACCGAAGCGGTACCCGATCAGCGCAGGAAGCCCTCGTAGTTGCGCTGCATCAGCTGGCTCTCGATCTGCTTCACCGTGTCCAGCCCGACGCCCACCATGATCAGAACAGCCGTGCCCCCGAAGGGGAAGTTCTGGTTCTGTCCTTGACCGGTCAGGCCGAGGAAGAAGTTCGGCAGGACGGCGATGATGCCGAGGTAGATGGAGCCCGGCAAGGTGATGCGCGACAGGACGTAGCTCAGGTACTCGGCCGTGGGCCGCCCGGGCCGGATGCCGGGGATGAACCCGCCGAACTTCTTCATCTCGTCGGCACGTTCCTCGGTGTTGAACGTGATCGAGACGTAGAAGTACGTGAAGAAGATGATCAGCGCGAAGTACAGCACGATGTGCAGCCAGTTGGACTGGTTGGCCAGGTAGGTCTGCACGAAGCGGGAGAAGCCCGAGTTCTGGTTGCCCGTGATCCGGCTGAGCAGGTCGGGCAGGTAGAGCAGGGACGACCCGAAGATGACGGGGATGACACCCGCCTGGTTGACCTTCAGCGGCAGGTACGTCGACGTCCCGCCGTACATCCTCCGCCCGACCATGCGTTTGGCGTACTGCACGGGGATACGCCGCTGCCCCTGCTCGACGAACACGACGCTCGCGATGATGACCAGGCCGAACGCGCAGACCACCGTGAAGGCGATGCCGCCGGCGTTCGACAGGATCGTGTTGCCCTCGGCCGGGATGCGCGCCGCGATCGACGTGAAGATCAGCAGCGACATGCCGTTGCCGACGCCGCGCTCGGTGACGAGCTCGCCGAACCACATGATGACCGCGGTGCCGGCCGTCATGACGATGACGATGACCGCGAGGTCGAAGATGTCGGCGTTCGGCAGGATCGGGAACTGCGACGGGTCGCAGTCCTGGAAGAGCTGGTTGCGGTCCGCCAGCGCGACGATGCCGGTCGACTGGAGGATGGCGAGCGCGATCGTCAGGTAGCGCGTGTACTGCGTGAGCTTGCCCTGACCGCTCTGCCCCTCCTTCTTCAGCTGCTCGAAGCGGGGGATCACGACGGTCAGCAGCTGGATGATGATGCTGGCCGTGATGTACGGCATGATGCCCAGCGCGAAGATCGACAGCTGGAGCAGCGCACCGCCGGAGAACAGGTTGATCAGCGAGTAGACGCTCGCGGCGTCACTGCCCTGGACCTGCCGCAGGCACTCCTGCACGTTGGAGTACGAGACGCCGGGCGCCGGGAGCGTGGCCCCGAGGCGGTAGACCGCGACGATCCCCAGCGTGAACAGGATCTTCTTGCGCAGGTCCGGTGTGGTCAGGGCTGACCGCACGGCGCCGAGCACTCGGACCTCCAGATGTCGTTCGGCCGCGTCGCGGACGGGGAGCCGCGCGGGCCGGGTTCCACCGGCCGCGCCACCGCGGGGCGGTGCGCCGGGCCGGGCCGGGTCTCGTGGAGCAGACCCGGGGCGAGACTACACGGGCAGACACCACCGGCCCCGGGCCGCTCCTCCGCCTGCTCGGCGGGGTGCGGCCGCGGGGCCGGTGGGCCGTCTACTCGGCGACGGTCGCGCTGCCGCCGGCGGCGGCGAGCTTCTCGCTCGCCGAGCCCGAGAAGGCGTGCGCGGTGACGCGCAGCGCCACCGAGCCGACCTCGCCCGTCCCGAGCACCTTCACCGGGTGCCCGGGCCGGACCGCGCCGGCGGCCACGAGCTCGGCCGGGCCGACCTCGCCGCCGTCGGGGAACAGCCGGGCGAGGTCGCCGACGTTGACGACCTGCGCGACGACCTTGTTGCGGTTGCGGAAGCCCTTGAGCTTCGGCAGACGCATCTGCAGGGGCATCTGGCCGCCCTCGAAGGACGAGGGCACGTTCTTGCGGGCGCCCGTGCCCTTCGTGCCGCGACCGGCGGTCTTGCCCTTCGAGGCCTCACCGCGACCCACACGGGTCTTCTCGGTCTTCGACCCCGGCGCCGGGCGCAGGTGGTGCAGCTTGATGGGCGACTCAGCCATTGCCGGACACCTCCTCCACCGTCACGAGGTGACGCACGGTGTTGATCAGGCCGCGGTTCTGGGGGGTGTCCGGGCGCACGACGGTCGCGCCGATGCGCCGGAGGCCCAGCGTCCGCAGCGTCTCACGCTGGTTGCGCTTGCCGCCGATCTCCGAGCGGGTCTGCGTGACCTTCAGGTCGGCCATCACGCCCCCTGCCCGGCACGGGCGCGCAGCATCCGGGCCGGCGCCACGTCCTCGATCGGCAGGCCGCGACGGGCGGCGACGGCCTCGGGCACCTGGAGGGCCTTCAGCGCCGCGACGGTCGCGTGCACGATGTTGATCGCGTTCTGGCTGCCCAGGGACTTGGACAGCACGTCGGCGATCCCCGCGCACTCCAGCACGGCGCGCACCGGGCCACCGGCGATGACGCCGGTACCGGGGCTGGCCGGACGCAACAGGACCACGCCCGCCGCCTCCTCGCCCTGCACGGGGTGCGTGATGGTGCCGCCGACGCGCGGGACGCGGAAGAAGTTCTTCTTCGCCTCCTCGACGCCCTTCGCGATCGCGGCGGGCACCTCCTTGGCCTTGCCGTAGCCGACACCGACCATGCCGTCGCCGTCACCGACGACGACCAGGGCGGTGAAGCTGAAGCGGCGGCCGCCCTTGACGACCTTGGCCACGCGGTTGATGGCGACGACCCGCTCGAGGTGCGGGGTGCGGTCCTGCGACCGGTCGCGGCCGCCCTGCTGGCGGTCGCGGCCGGCGCTGCCGCCCTGGCGCTCGCCGCCCTGCTGCCCGGAGCCGGCCGGGCCCTGCTGGCCGTCGCGCCGTGCACGTCCCGGCATCAGGAGTTCCTTCCGTTGCTGTTCACGAGGGCTGGGTTCATCAGAACTGCAGCCCCCCCTCGCGGGCCGCATCCGCGAGCTGCGCGATGCGGCCGTGGTACCGGCGACCGCCGCGGTCGAAGACGACCGCGTCGATGCCCTGGTCCTTGGCGCGGGAAGCGACGAGCTTGCCGACCTCCGCGGCCTGGGCCTTCTTGTCGCCCTCCATGCCCCGCACGTCCGCCTCGAGGGTCGAGGCGTGCGCCAGGGTGTGGCCGGCGATGTCGTCGACGACCTGGGCGGTGATGTGCCGCGTCGATCGCGTGACCACCAGGCGGGGACGGGTCGGCGTCCCGGCGATCTTCTTGCGCAGCCGGAGGTGCCGCTTCGTGCGGCCCGCGCGGCGCGTCTCGGAGACGTTCTTGCCCAGGTGGCCGCGCGCCTTGGTGGTCGTGCCGTTGTTCGCTGTGTCTGCAGCCATCACTTGCCCGTCTTCCCGACCTTGCGGCGGATCTGCTCGCCGGCGTAGCGGACGCCCTTGCCCTTGTAGGGGTCGGGACGGCGCAGCCACCGGATGTTGGCGGCCACCTGGCCGACCAGCTGCTTGTCGATGCCCTGGACCGAGAACCGGGTCGGGCTCTCGACCGCGAACGTGATGCCGTCCGGCGGGGTGATCTTCACCGGGTGGCTGAACCCGAGCGCGAACTCGAGGTCCGAGCCGCGCAGCTGGACGCGGTAACCGACGCCGTGGATCTCGAGCTTGCGCTCGTACCCCTGCGAGACGCCCTGCACCAGGTTGTTGAGCAGCGAGCGCGACAGGCCGTGCAGCGCGCGGCTCTCCCGCTCGTCGTCGGGGCGCTGGACGGACAGGACGCCGTCGTCGAGCGAGACCGTGATCGGCTCGTCGACCTCGTGGCTCAGGGTGCCCTTGGGGCCCTTCACGGTGACCTTGCGGCCGTCGACGGAGACGTCGACGCCCGACGGCACGGTGATCGGGGCCTTGCCGATGCGTGACATGGTTCGGTTCCCCTTCCCGTTACCAGACGAAGGCGAGGACTTCCCCGCCCATCCGTCGCTGGTAGGCCTGCCGGTCGGTCAGCAGGCCCGAGGACGTCGAGATGATCGCGACGCCGAGGCCGCCGAGCACGCGCGGGAGCTCGGTCGACTTCGCGTACACCCGCAGGCCGGGCTTGGAGACCCGCTTGATGCCGGCGATGCTGCGCTCGCGGTTCGGGCCGTACTTGAGGTCGACCACGAGCGACTGGCCGACGGTCGCGGCCTCGGTGCGGTAGCCCGAGATGTAGCCCTGGTCCAGCAGGACCTGCGCCACGTGGGCCTTGAGCTTGCTGTGCGGCATGGTCGCGCTCTCGTGGAACGCCGAGTTGGCGTTGCGGATGCGCGTCAGCATGTCCGCGATGGGGTCGGTCATCGTCATGACCAGGTCACCTTCCTCACCGTGGTTCCCCGGGTGGCACGAGCGTGCGTGCTCCCAATGGCGGGCCTGCGGCGTGCGGGGCTCCTCGGAGCGGTACGGGCAGCCAGATGGGCGTGGGCGGCACCGTCGAGCAGGTACTCGCGGTGCGCCACGCGCTGGATCAGGCGCAGGAGCTCGGGGGACACGGCGTTCGCGCCCTCCCCGACGACGTCCTCGCGCGGGGCGGTGGTCTCGTCGCTCACCACGACGCCTTGCTGACGCCCGGGAGCTCGCCCCGGTGCGCCATCTCGCGCAGGCAGACGCGGCAGAGACCGAACTTCCGCAGCACCGCGCGGGCCCGCCCGCAGCGGTTGCAGCGGGTGTAGCCGCGCACCGCGAACTTCGGCTTGCGAGCCGCCTTGTTGACCAGTGCCTTCTTCGCCATTCTCAGTTCTCCCTGAACGGGAAGCCGAGCTGACGGAGCAGCGCCCGGCCCTCCTCGTCGGTCGTCGCGGAGGTGACCACGGTGATGTCCATCCCCCGCGGCCGGTCGATCGAGTCCTGGTCGATCTCGTGGAACATCGTCTGGTCGCTCAGACCGAACGTGTAGTTGCCCGAGCCGTCGAACTGCTTGGGCGACAGGCCGCGGAAGTCGCGGATGCGCGGCAGCCCGATGGTCAGCAGCCGGTCCAGGAACTCCCACATCCGCGCGCCGCGCAGCGTGGCGCGGGCACCGATCGGCATGCCCTCGCGCAGCTTGAACTGCGCGATCGACTTGCGGGCCCGGCGGATCTCCGGCTTCTGGCCGGCGATGAGGGTGAGGTCGCGGACCGCGCCCTCCATCAGCTTCGAGTCGCGCGCGGCCTCGCCGACGCCCATGTTCACGACGACCTTGACGACGCCCGGGATGAGCATCGGGTTCGCGTAGCCGAACTGCTCCTGCAGCGCGTCCTTGATCGCGTCGTGGTAGCGCTGCTGCAGCCGGGGACGGGTCGTCTCGGGAGCTTCGGTCGTGGTCACGAGAGGTCCTTCCCCGTGCGGCGGGAGATGCGCACGCGCTTCGGCTCGTCGTCGCCGCCGGCGCGGGTGCCCACGCGGGTCGGCTTGCCGTCCGCGTCGACGACCTGCACGTTCGAGACGTGGATCGCCGCTTCCTGCGTCACGATCCCGCCGCTCTGCGCGCCGCGCTGGTTGGCCGACTGGGCCGTGTGCTTCTTGACGCGGTTGACGCCCTCGACGAGGACACGGTCGCGCTCGGGGTAGGCCTGGATGACCTTGCCCTTGGCGCCCTTGTCCTTGCCGGCGATGACGACGACCGTGTCGCCCTTCTTGACCTTCATCTGCTACAGCACCTCCGGCGCGAGCGAGATGATCCGCATGAACCTCTTGTCGCGCAGCTCGCGGCCCACGGGGCCGAAGATGCGGGTCCCGCGGGGCTCACGGTCGTTCTTGATGATCACCGCGGCGTTCTCGTCGAACTTGATGTACGAGCCGTCCGGGCGGCGCTTCTCCTTGCGGGTGCGCACGACGACGGCCTTGACGACGTCACCGCGCTTCACACCGGACGCCGGGATGGCCTCCTTCACCGTGGCGACGATGACGTCGCCGATCCCCGCGTAGCGCCGGGACGAGCCACCGAGCACGCGGATGCACAGGATCTCCCGTGCACCGGTGTTGTCGGCGACCCGGAGGCGCGACTCCTGCTGGATCACTGCTTCTCTCCTGACCTACCCGCACCGGGCGGATGGTTTCGGGTGGTGATTACTTGGCCTTCTCGAGGATCTCGACGAGGCGCCACCGCTTGGTCGCCGACAGCGGCCGGGTCTCCATCAGGAGCACGCGGTCGCCGGGGCCGGCGGTGTTCTCCTCGTCGTGCGCCTTGACCTTCTTCGTGCGCCGGATGACCTTCGAGTAGCGCGGGTGCTTCACCCGGTCCTCGAGGCTGACGACGATGGTCTTGGCCATCTTGTCGGAGACGACCAGGCCCTCACGCACCTTGCGCAGGCCCCGGTCGTCGTTGCGCTCCGACGCCGGGCTCTGCTGGGCGTTCTCGCCCTGCTTGACCTCGGCGCGGACCTGCTCCTGCTCGTCGCGCTCCGGGGCCGTCGCCCCCGAGCTGGACGGAGTGGATCCCTGGGGCTCTTCGCTCATGCCGCTCCCTCCTCATCGGGGGCGACCGACAGGCCGAGCTCACGCTCGCGCATCACCGTGTAGATGCGCGCGATGTCGTGACGCACGGTCCGCAGTCGACGGTTGTTGTCCAGCTGCCCGGTGGCCATCTGGAACCGGAGGTTGAACAGCTCCGCCTTGGCCTCGCGGGCCCGGGCGACGAGCTCCTCTCCGGTCAGCTCGCGCAGCTCGCTGGCGGGGATTCCGGCGGCCATCAGAACGTCTCCTCACGGCTCACGATGCGGCAGCGCATCGGCAGCTTGTGCTGCGCGCGGCGCAGGGCCTCGCGGGCCGTGGCCTCGTTGGGGTAGCTCATCTCGAACATGACCCGGCCCGGCTTCACGTTCGCCACCCACTTCTCGGGCGAGCCCTTCCCGGAACCCATGCGGGTCTCGGCCGGCTTCTTCGTCAGCGGCCGGTCCGGGAAGATGTTGATCCACACCTTGCCGCCACGGCGGATGTGCCGCGTGATGGCGATACGGGCGGACTCGATCTGCCGGTTGGTGACGTAGGCGTGCTCCAGGGCCTGGATGCCGTAGTCACCGAAGGACATCTGGGTGCCGCCCTTGGCGGCGCCCGTCCGGTCCGGCCGGTGCTGCTTGCGGTACTTCACCTTGCGGGGGATCAGCATGGCTCTACGACTCCGTCTGCGTGCTCGCCTCGGGGGCGGCGCCCGCGGGGGCCCCACCCGTGCTGGCACCGGCGGTCTGGGCGTTGGCCTGCTCGGCGGCGGCGCGCCCGGCCTCGGTGCTCGTCGCGGTCGTGCCCGAGGCGCCGGAGCGACGGCCACGCGGGCGGTCGCCGCCGCCACCGCGGCCACGGCCACCGCGCGGGTCGCGGGTGGCGGCGTCGAGCGCGGCCTGGCGCTCCGACTCGCGCTTGCCGCCGACGACGTCGCCCTTGTAGATCCAGACCTTCACGCCGATGCGGCCGAAGTTGGTCCGGGCCTCGAACAGGCCGTAGTCGATCTCCGCGCGCAGTGTGTGCAGCGGCACCCGCCCCTCGCGGTAGAACTCGGAGCGCGACATCTCCGCGCCGCCGAGCCGGCCCGAGCACTGCACCCGGATGCCCTTCACGCCCGGCGAGCGCATGGCCGACTGCATGGCCTTGCGCATCGCGCGGCGGAACGACACGCGGTTGGACAGCTGCTCGGCCACGCCCTGCGCGACGAGCTGCGCGTCCGCCTCGGCGCCCTTGACCTCGAGGATGTTGAGCTGGACCTGCTTGCCGGTCAGCTTCTCGAGGTTGCCCCGCAGGCGGTCGGCCTCGGCGCCGCGGCGGCCGATGACGATGCCCGGGCGGGCGGTGTGGATGTCGACGCGGACGCGGTCGCGGGTGCGCTCGATCTCGACCTTGGAGATGCCGGCGCGCTCCATGCCCTTGGAGAGCATGCGACGGATCTTGACGTCCTCGGCGACGTAGTCGCTGTACTGCTTGTCGGCGTACCAGCGCGACTTCCAGTCGGTGGTGATGCCG
This sequence comes from Actinomycetospora chlora, assembly GCF_039542135.1. Classification (NCBI taxonomy): domain Bacteria; kingdom Bacillati; phylum Actinomycetota; class Actinomycetes; order Pseudonocardiales; family Pseudonocardiaceae; genus Actinomycetospora; species Actinomycetospora chlora. The sequence goes on along the minus strand of NZ_BAABHO010000035.1, from coordinate 46,750 downwards.
AGGCGGAAGCCGTGCGGGTTGATCTTCTGGCCCATCAGCGGCCACTCCTCTTCGCGCGCGGACGGCCGCCCTGCGTCTGGGCGACCTCGGTCACCTCGACGAAGATGTGGCTGGTCCGCTTCCGGATGCGGTACGCCCGGCCCTGCGCGCGGGGCTGGAACCGCTTCATGGTGGGACCCTCGTCCACGGTGATCGTGGAGATCACCAGGTTCGAGGCGTCCAGGTCGAAGTTGTTCTCGGCGTTGGCCACCGCGCTCGCCACGAGCTTGGCCACGGGCTGGGCCGCCTTCATCTGGGCGAACTGGAGCACCGAGGCGGCCTGGCCGACGGGCATGCCGCGCACGAGGTCCACGACGCGGCGGACCTTCATCGGCGACATGCGCACGTAGCGCGCCCGCGCGACGGCCCCGCGGGGGGCCGCGGCGGTGTCGGCTGCTGCGGTCATTCGGACGTACCTTCCAGGTGTTGGGCCATGAGGGGTCCCGCGCTGCGCCGTCGCCTAGCGGCGACGGGAGCGGCGGTCCTCCTTGACGTGCCCGCGGAACGTGCGGGTCGGGGCGAACTCGCCGAGCTTGTGCCCGACCATGGACTCCGAGACGAACACCGGGACGTGCTTGCGCCCGTCGTGGACCGCCAGCGTGTGGCCGATCATGTCCGGGATGATCGTCGACCGCCGGGACCAGGTCCGGATGACGGTCTTGCGGTTGGCCTCGTTGAGCGCGTCCACCTTCTTGAGCAGGTGGTCGTCGACGAACGGGCCCTTCTTGAGACTGCGTGGCATCGCTTCGCTCCCTCCTGCTCTCGTCAGCGCTTCTTGCGGTTCTTGCCGGTGCGGCGGCGACGCACGATGAGGCGGTCGCTCTCCTTGCGGCCGCGGGTGCGGCCCTCCGGCGTGCCGGCCGGGTTCACCGGGTGGCGGCCACCGGACGTCTTGCCCTCGCCACCACCGTGCGGGTGGTCGACGGGGTTCATGACGACACCGCGGACCGTCGGGCGCTTGCCGCGCCAGCGGTTGCGGCCGGCCTTGCCCCAGTTGATGTTCGAGTGCTCGGCGTTGCCGACCTCGCCGATGGTGGCGCGGCAGCGGACGTCGACGTTGCGGATCTCGCCCGAGGGCATCCGCAGCTGGGCGTACGGCCCGTCCTTGGCGACGAGCTGGACCCGCGCGCCGGCCGAGCGGGCGATCTTCGCGCCGCCGCCGGGGCGGAGCTCGATCGCGTGGATCACCGTGCCGGTGGGGATGTTGCGCATCGGCAGGTTGTTGCCCGGCTTGATGTCGGCCTTGGGGCCGGCCTCCACCGTGTCGCCCTGCCCGAGGCGCTCCGGCGCGATGATGTAGCGCTTCTCGCCGTCGAGGTAGTGCAGCAGGGCGATGCGGGCGCTGCGGTTGGGGTCGTACTCGATGTGCGCGACCTTGGCCGGCACGCCGTCCTTGTCGTGGCGGCGGAAGTCGATGACCCGGTAGGCCCGCTTGTGGCCGCCGCCCTGGTGCCGGGTGGTGATCCGGCCGTGGACGTTGCGGCCGCCCTTGTTGTGCAGCGGGCGGACCAGCGACTTCTCCGGGTGGTCGCGCGTGATCTCAGCGAAGTCCGAGACGCTCGCGCCGCGCCGCCCGGCGGTCGTCGGCTTGTACCTGCGGATTCCCATGGTCAGCTCCCTGCCCCGGGTGCGCCGAAGACGTCGATGGTCCGGCTCTCGGGCGTCACCGTCACGACCGCGCGCTTGGTGTCCTTGCGCTTGCCGAAGCCGCGGCGGGAGCGCTTGCGCTTGCCCTCGCGGTTCAGCGTGTTCACGCTGGCCACCTGCACGTCGAAGATCTCCTGAACGGCGATCTTGATCTGCGTCTTGTTCGCGTCCGGGCGCACCAGGAAGGTGTACTGGCGCTCCTCGAGCAGGCCGTAGCTCTTCTCGGAGATGACCGGCGCGATGATCACGTCTCGCGGGTCGGTGATCACTTGTCGTCCTCCTGTCCCCGCAGGCGCGAGGCCACGAACGTCTCCAGCGCGGCGGACGTGAAGACCACGTCGTCGGCGCGCAGGACGTCGTAGGTGTTCAGCTGGTCCGGCGCGAGCTGGTGCACCGTCGGGAGGTTCGCCACGCTGCGGCGGGCGGCCTCGTCGTCGCGCGCGATGACGGCGAGCACCGTGCGGCGCTGCCGGCTCGGCTCGACGACGCCCTCGAGCGCGCTGCGCGCGCCCTTGGTGGACGGGGCGTCGCCGTCGACCAGCGCGGAGAAGACGTGGATGCGCTCGTGGCGGGCGCGGTCCGACAGCGCGCCGCGCAGGGCCGCCGCCTTCATCTTCTTCGGGGTCCGCTGGTCGTAGTCCCGCGGCGTCGGGCCGTGCACGGTGCCGCCGCCGGTGAACTGCGGCGCGCGCACCGAGCCCTGGCGGGCACGGCCGGTGCCCTTCTGGCGGTACGGCTTCTTGCCGCCGCCGCGGACCTCGCCGCGCGTCTTGGTGTCGTGCGTGCCCTGGCGGGCCGCGGCGAGCTGCGCGGTGACGACCTGGTGCATCAGCGCCGTGTTGGCGGGCGCGTCGAACAGCTCACCGGGGAGCTCGACGGTGCCGTCGGTGCCGCCCGTGGGCGTGTGCACCGGCACCGACCGGGTCTCGCCGGCGGAGTGCGCCTGCGCGTCGCGGCGCGCGAGACGGCGGCCCTCGCCGGCCGAGTAGCCCGTGCGGCGGGCGGTGTCGCCGCGGCGCGCGGTCCGCAGGGTCGCCGTGGCGGCGGCCGTCGCGGAGCCCGTGCCGGCGGCGACCTGCTCGCCGCCGTCGTGGCCCTCGGTGTCGGTCACGCCGGGCGTGTGTCCGTCGGGAGAGGTCACTGGGCACCGCCCTTCGCGGTCTCGGCCTTCGACGCCGTGGTGACGAGGACCAGGCCGCCGCGCGGGCCGGGGACGGCGCCGCGGATGAGCAGCAGGCCCGCGTCGGCGTCGACGCCGTGCACGGTCAGGTTCTGCGTGGTGGTCTTGACGTGGCCCATGCGGCCGGCCATGCGCGTGCCCTTGAAGACGCGCGCCGGGGTGGCGCAGCCGCCGATCGAGCCCGGCGAGCGGTGCTTGCGCTGCGTGCCGTGGCTGGCCCCGAGGCCGCCGAAGCCGTGGCGCTTCATGACACCCGCCGTGCCCTTGCCCTTGCTGGTGCCCGAGACGTCGACGACGGCACCGGCGGAGAACACCTCGGCGGTGACCTCCTGGCCGATCTCGTACTCGCCGGCGTCGCTCGTGCGCAGCTCGGCGAGGTGGCGCCGCGGGGTCACGCCGGCCTTCGAGAAGTGGCCGGTCTCCGGCTTGTTCACCTTGCGCGGGTCGATGGCGCCGTAGGCGATCTGGACGGCGTTGTAGCCGTCCACCGACGGGGTGCGGACCTGCGTGACCACGCAGGGACCGGCCTTGACGACGGTCACCGGGACGACGCGGTTCGCCTCGTCGAACACCTGGGTCATCCCGACCTTGGTGCCGAGGACGCCGCTCATCTTCCGCTCCGGCCGGGCCGGGGCGGCGTTCGCTGCAGTCGCTGGAGTCACTGCCGACCTCACTGGATGTTCACGTCGACGCTCGCCGGCAGGTCGATGCGCATGAGCGCGTCCACCGTCTTCGGCGTCGGGTCGACGATGTCGATCAGTCGCTTGTGCGTGCGCATCTCGAAGTGCTCGCGCGAGTCCTTGTACTTGTGCGGCGAGCGGATGACGCAGTAGATGTTCTTCTCGGTCGGCAGCGGCACCGGCCCGACCACGGAGGCGCCGGTGCGCGTCACGGTCTCGACGATCTTCCGAGCCGACGCGTCGATCGCTTCGTGGTCGTAGGCCTTGAGCCGGATGCGGATCTTCTGTCCCGCCATGGTGGCTTCGCCGTTCCTCTTCTCGTCCCGCCCGGGGGTGTGCACCCCCGGCGGCTGGCCTGTGTGGTTCTCGAGACGCCCCGGTGCTGACCTGTCCGAACCCCCGAGCGAGACCGTGTCCGGTCCACGCGGTCGGGCGTGTCGAATCCGTGGCCAGGCTCCGCCGCGTGCTCTCGCACGCTCACGGCCCCGCGGACCCCGCGCTGTTCAACGTGTGTCCGTCCCGCGCCCGGGAGGGAGCGGCACGGTCGACCCCCGGCGTGCTGCCGGTGATCCGGATCCGTCGGTGTGGCTCTCGGACCCCGCTCACAGCAGGGCGGCCGGCTCGATACCGCATGAGCCGGCCGCCCCGTGCGAGCTAGGACTCCAGTGTCGCACAGGCCGCCGGAGCGACCCGACACCGGGGTCCCGGCAGGACCTCGCGGTCCCGCCGGACCTACTTGTGGATCTTCGTGACCTGACCGGCGCCGACCGTCCGGCCACCCTCGCGGATGGCGAACTGGAGGCCCTCCTCCATGGCGATCGGCTGGATCAGCTGGACGGACATCTCGGTGTTGTCACCGGGCATGACCATCTCGGTGCCCTCCGGCAGCGTCACCACGCCGGTGACGTCGGTGGTCCGGAAGTAGAACTGCGGGCGGTAGTTGTTGAAGAACGGCGTGTGCCGTCCGCCCTCGTCCTTGCCCAGGATGTAGACCTGGCCCTCGAACTCCGTGTGCGGGGTGATCGAGCCCGGCTTGCCGATGACCATGCCGCGCTCGACGTCCTCGCGCTTGATGCCGCGCAGGAGCAGGCCGACGTTGTCGCCGGCGCGCCCCTCGTCGAGGAGCTTGCGGAACATCTCGATGCCCGTGGTGGTGGTCTTCGTCGACTTCGCGCGGATGCCGATGATCTCCACCTCCTCGTTCACCTTGACGATGCCGCGCTCGACGCGGCCTGTCACGACGGTGCCGCGACCGGTGATGGTGAAGACGTCCTCGACGGGCATGAGGAACGGCTTGTCGGTGTCGCGCTCCGGCGAGGGGATGGCGTCGTCGACGGCGTCCATCAGCGACATGATCGCGTTGCCCCACTCGGCGTCGCCCTCGAGCGCCTTGAGCGCCGAGACGCGGACGACGGGGAGGTCGTCGCCGGGGAAGTCCTGCGAGGACAGGAGCTCGCGGACCTCCATCTCGACGAGCTCCATGATCTCCTCGTCGTCGACCATGTCCGCCTTGTTCAGCGCCACCACGATGTAGGGCACGCCGACCTGGCGGGCGAGCAGCACGTGCTCGCGGGTCTGCGGCATGGGGCCGTCGGTGGCGGCCACCACGAGGATGGCGCCGTCCATCTGGGCCGCGCCGGTGATCATGTTCTTCACGTAGTCGGCGTGCCCGGGGCAGTCGACGTGCGCGTAGTGGCGCTTCTCGGTCTGGTACTCGACGTGCGCGATCGAGATCGTGATGCCGCGCTGCCGCTCCTCGGGGGCCTTGTCGATCATGTCGAACGCCGAGGCCTGGTTGAGGTCGGGGTACTTGTCGTGCAGCACCTTGGTGATCGCCGCGGTGAGCGTCGTCTTACCGTGGTCGATGTGACCGATGGTGCCGATGTTGACGTGCGGCTTGGTCCGCTCGAACTTGGCCTTCGCCACTGCTCTCGTCCTCCTGGACTGTTCTTTCCTGGTCCGCCCCGTGTCGTGGGTCGGGCCGGGTGGTGCTCGTCGGTGTGGGTCCTGCCGTGTCTCGGAGGACCGAGAGGGCCGACACGAGGCTAGCGAAGCCCCGGTGCCGGCCCGCGACCTGGTCCGCGACCCGAGCTTGCACCCGGGTCACGGACCCGCGTCACTCGCCGGTCGCCTTGGCGATGATCTCCTTGGCCACGTTGGCCGGGACCTCCGCGTAGGAGTCGAACTGCATGGAGTAGTTCGCCCGGCCCTGGGTCCGCGACCGCAGGTCGCCGACGTAGCCGAACATCTCCGAGAGCGGGACGATCGCGCGCACGATGCGCCCGCCGCCGGTCCGCTCCTCCATGGCCTGGATCTGGCCACGGCGGGAGTTGAGGTCGCCGATGACGTCGCCCATGTAGTCCTCGGGCGTGGACACCTCGACCGACATGACCGGCTCGAGCAGCGCGGGGTCGGCCTTGCGGGCCGCCTCCTTGAGCGCCATCGACCCGGCCACCTTGAACGCCATCTCCGACGAGTCGACCTCGTGGTACTGGCCGTCGAGCAGCGTCACCTTGAGGCCGACCAGGGGGTAGCCGGCCATGATGCCGTACTGCATCGCGTCCTGGGCGCCCTCGTCGACCGACGGGATGTACTCCCGCGGCACGCGGCCACCGGTGACCTTGTTGTCGAACTCGTACAGCGGCTGCTCCGGTCCGCGCGGGAGCGGCTCGAGCGAGATGATCACTCGCGCGAACTGGCCCGAACCACCGGTCTGCTTCTTGTGCGTGTACTCGAACTTCTCGACCGGCCGGCGGATGGTCTCGCGGTAGGCCACCTGCGGCTTGCCGATGTTGGCCTCGACCTTGTAGTCCGACTTCATCCGGTTGACCAGCACGTCGAGGTGGAGCTCGCCCATCCCCGAGATGATCGTCTGACCGGTCTCCTCGTCCAGGTGGACGCGGAAGGTCGGGTCCTCGTCGGCGAGCCGCTGGATCGCCGTCGAGAGCTTCTCCTGGTCGGCCTTCGACTTCGGCTCGACCGCGACGGAGATGACCGGCTCCGGGAAGGTCATCGACTCGAGGATCACCGGGTTCTGCGGGTCGCAGAGGGTGTCGCCCGTCGTCGTGTCCTTGAGGCCCACCACGGCGTAGATGTGGCCGGCGCGGGCCTCGTCGACCGGGTTCTCCTTGTTGGAGTGCATCTGCAGGAGCTTGCCGATGCGCTCCTTGCGGTCCTTGGTCGAGTTGATGATCTGCGTGCCCTGGGCGAGCTTGCCCGAGTACACGCGGACGTAGGTCAGCTTCCCGTAGAACGGGTGCGCGGCGATCTTGAACGCGAGGGCCGAGAACGGCTCCTCCGTGGTCGCGCTGCGCTGCACGGGGGTCTCGCCGTCGAGCAGCGTGCCGTTGACCGGCGGGACGTCGGTCGGCGCCGGCAGGTAGGCGATGACGGCGTCGAGCATGGGCTGCACGCCCTTGTTCTTGAACGCCGAGCCGCACAGCACCGGGTAGTACTCGCCCGTGACCGTCACGGCGCGGATGCCGTGCTCGATCTGCTCGACGGTGATCTCCTCACCGGCGAAGTAGCTCTCCATCAGGGCGTCGTCGTTCTCGGCGATCGCCTCGATGAGCGCCGTGCGGTACTCCTCGGCCCGGTCGGCCATCTCCGCGGGGATCTCCTCCACCGCGTAGTCCTCGCCCTTGGACACCTCGCCGCGCCACGTCAGCGCGCGCATCCGGACCAGGTCGACGACACCGTAGAAGTCCGACTCCGACCCCATCGGCAGCTGGACGACCAGCGGCTTGGCGCCGAGGCGGTCCTTGATCGTCTGCACGGTGAAGTAGAAGTCCGCGCCGAGCTTGTCCATCTTGTTGACGAAGCAGATGCGCGGGACGTTGTACGTGTCGGCCTGGCGCCACACCGTCTCCGACTGCGGCTCGACGCCCTCCTTGCCGTCGAAGACGGCGACGGCGCCGTCCAGGACGCGCAGCGAGCGCTCCACCTCGACCGTGAAGTCGACGTGGCCCGGCGTGTCGATGATGTTGATCTGGTGGTCTTTCCAGAAGCAGGTCGTCGCGGCGGACGTGATCGTGATGCCGCGCTTCTGCTCCTCCTCCATCCAGTCCATCGTGGCCGCGCCGTCGTGGACCTCACCGATCTTGTAGTTGATGCCGGTGTAGAACAGGACGCGCTCGGTCGTGGTGGTCTTGCCCGCGTCGATGTGGGCCATGATCCCGATGTTGCGGACCTTGCCCAGATCGTTCAGCACGTCGCGTGCCACGGAATTCCTCTTCCCGTCGGTTCGTCGCCGCGGGTCCCGCGGCGGGGTGTTCTCCGACCGTGCGGGCCCGAGGGGTGGATCGCACCCACCCGGGCCCCGCCGGTCACCAGCGGTAGTGCGCGAACGCCTTGTTCGACTCCGCCATCTTGTGCGTGTCCTCGCGGCGCTTGACCGCCGCACCCAGGCCGTTCGAGGCGTCGAGCAGCTCGTTCGTGAGCCGCTCGATCATCGTCTTCTCGCGGCGGGCCCGGGAGTACGTGATCAGCCAGCGCAGGCCCAGCGTCGTCGAGCGCCCGGCGCGGACCTCGATCGGCACCTGGTAGGTGGCGCCACCGACGCGGCGGCTGCGCACCTCGAGGGCCGGCTTGACGTTGTCCAGCGCGCGCTTGAGCGTGACGACCGGGTCGGCGCCGTTGCGCTCCCGGCAGCCCTCCATCGCGCCGTAGACGATGCGCTCGGCCAGCGAGCGCTTCCCGTCCACGAGCACCTTGTTCACCAGCTGCGTCACCAGCGGCGACCCGTAGACCGGGTCGGCGACGAGCGGACGCTTCGGAGCGGGTCCCTTGCGCGGCATCAGGCCTTGTCCTTCTTCGTCCCGTAGCGGCTGCGGGCCTGCTTGCGGTTCTTGACCGCCTGGGTGTCCAGCGCGCCGCGGATGATCTTGTAGCGAACGCCCGGCAGGTCCTTCACGCGACCGCCGCGCACGAGCACGATCGAGTGCTCCTGGAGGTTGTGGCCCTCACCGGGGATGTAGGCCGTGACCTCGATGCCGTTCGAGAGCCGGACGCGGGCGACCTTGCGCAGCGCGGAGTTCGGCTTCTTCGGCGTGGTCGTGTAGACGCGCGTGCAGACGCCACGGCGCTGCGGGCTCCCCTTCAGAGCCGCGGTCTTGGTCTTCTCGACCTTGTCCTCGCGGCCCCGTCGGACCAACTGCTGGATGGTGGGCATTCGACCGGTTGTTTCCGTTCCTCTGCTGCGCTCTGTTCGGGCTCGCCTGCCCCGCGTCCGGCACACCTGCGGTGGCCGGCCCGTCTCCGGGGGCGCCAGGGTCCAGGGCTCGGACCGGCGCACCGCACGTCCGGGGCACGCGGAGCGACCCGACCACGTCGGGCACTGCCCACCAGGGTACGCGCCCGCACGAGGGCGCATGGCAGCGGGTCGGATCAGGGTGCCGGACGCCGCCTGCAGCGGCCCGGCGGCGCCGTCGGTGTCCTCGCCGCGGCCCCTCGGACGCCCTCGACCACCGTCGCCGATGGCCATGCCGACACGGGAGGAGTCACCGCGACGACCGGGCTGTTCGCGAGGATACCCCCGCGCCCCGTCGCGGCAAGCGACTCCTACCCCCGCCACACGAGATGTGCAACGCGCCACGTCCGGCCCGCATTCCGAGCGAGGGGCCCCTTCGCTCGGAACGGCCTCGCCCGTGATCCGGCGAGGGGCGCCCCTCGCCCGTCTACCCGAGAGGGTGCCCCTCGCTCGGGACCGAGGGGGCCCGGACACGACGAAGGGCGCCCCCGCCGTGGCGGGGACGCCCTCCGGTGTCCTGCGGGACTAGATCGGGGTCAGCGGAACTGCCCGAAGTCGTAGTCGTCGAGCGGGACCGCGGCACCGGTGCCGGAGCCGAACACGTCGGGGGCGTAGTAGCCGTCGTCGTAGCTCGGCAGGGCGTAGGCGGCCGCGCGGGCCTCCTCGGTCGGCTGGACCTGGATGTTCCGGTACCGGTTGATGCCGGTGCCGGCCGGGATCAGCTTGCCGATGATCACGTTCTCCTTCAGCCCCACGAGGCTGTCGGACTTCCCCTCGATCGCCGCGTTGGTCAGGATGCGCGTCGTCTCCTGGAAGGAGGCGGCGGACAGCCACGACTCGGTGGCGAGCGAGGCCTTCGTGATGCCCATGAGCACCGGGCGGGCCGCCGCCGGGTCGCCGCCCTCGGAGACCACCTTGCGGTTGGCCGCCTCGAACTCGGCGCGGTCGACGACACCACCGGGCAGGAACTCGGTGGCGCCCGAGTCGATGATCGTCACCCGGCGCAGCATCTGCCGGACGATGACCTCGATGTGCTTGTCGTGGATGGACACACCCTGCGACCGGTACACCTTCTGCACCTGGTCGACTAGGTGCAGCTGCACCTCGCGCGGGCCCATCACGCGCAGCACCTCGTGCGGGTCGGCCGTGCCCTCGAGCAGCTGCTGACCGACGCCGACGTGGTCGCCGTCCTGCAGCGGGCGCTCGGACCCGTCGGCCGCGATGGTCGCGAGCCGCTGGCGCTTGGACAGCTTGTCGTAGACGACCTCCTCGCTCCCGTCGTCCGGGATGAGGGTGATCTTCCAGAACTTGTCGCCGTCCTCGAGCTGGATGCGGCCGTCCACGTCGGCGATGGGCGCCTTGCCCTTCGGGACGCGGGCCTCGAAGAGCTCCTGCACACGCGGCAGACCCGTGGTGATGTCCTCACCCGCGACGCCACCGGTGTGGAAGGTGCGCATCGTCAGCTGCGTGCCGGGCTCACCGATCGACTGGGCGGCGACGATGCCGACCGCCTCGCCGACGTCGACGAGCTTGCCGGTCGCCAGCGAGCGGCCGTAGCACATCGCGCAGACGCCCTGGGCCGAGTCGCAGGTCAGGACGCTGCGGACCCGGACCTTGCCGACGCCCGCGCCCAGGAGGGCGTCGATCGCCTGCTGGCCGATGTCGCCGCCGCGCTCGAGCAGGACGTTGCCCGCGTCGTCGGTGACGGCCGAGGCCGCCGTGCGGGTGTAGACGCTGGTGTCGACGTGGATGTCGCGCACCAGGGTCCCGTCCGGGCCCTCCTCGCCGATCGGCATCGGGATGCCGCGCTCGGTGCCGCAGTCGACCTCGCGGACGATGACGTCCTGCGACACGTCGACGAGGCGCCGAGTCAGGTAGCCCGAGTCGGCCGTGCGCAGCGCGGTGTCGGCGAGACCCTTGCGGGTGCCGTGGGTCGAGATGAAGTACTCGACCACCGAGAAGCCCTCGCGGAAGTTGGACTTGATCGGCCGCGGGATGAACTCACCCTTCGGGTTCGCGACCAGGCCCTTCATGCCCGCGAGCTGGCGCACCTGGGTCATGTTGCCGGCCGCGCCGGACGCGACGATCTTGGAGATGGAGTTGTCCTCCGGGAAGTTCTCCTCCATCGCCTTCGCCACCTCCTCGGTGGCCTGACCCCAGATGCGCACCATCTCGTCGTTGCGCTCCTGGTAGGAGAGCGCACCGCGCTGGTAGCGCTTGTTGACCTGTTCCGCGCGACCCTCGTACTCGTCGAGGATCTCCTGCTTGCGCGGCGGCACGACGACGTCGTCGATCGCGATCGTGACCCCGGAGCGCGTGGCCCAGTGGAAGCCGGCGTCCTTGAGCCGGTCCAGGGTCATCGCGACCTCGGTCATCGAGTAGCGCTCGGCCAGGTCGTTGATGATCGCGGCCTGGCGCTTCTTCGGGAGCTGGTCGTTGACGAAGGGGTAGTCCTCCGGCAGCAGCTCGTTGAAGAGCACCCGGCCGAGCGTGGTGTCCGCGAGCCACGGCTTGCCGGGCTCGTAGGAACCGTTGGTCATGCCCGGACCGGGCACGACCGAGCCGTCGAGACGGATCTTGATCGGCGCCTGGAGATCGAGCGACCCCAGGTCGTAGGCCATGATCGCCTCGGCCGACGACGAGTACGCCTGGCCCTCGCCCGTGGTGCCCTCGCGGCGCTGGGTGAGGTAGTACAGGCCGGTCACCATGTCGAGGCGGGGCATGGCCAGCGGCTTGCCCGACGCCGGCGACAGGATGTTGTTCGCCGACAGCATGAGGATGCGGGCCTCGGCCTGCGCCTCGGCGGACAGCGGCAGGTGGACCGCCATCTGGTCACCGTCGAAGTCGGCGTTGAACGCCTCGCAGACGAGCGGGTGCAGCTGGATCGCCTTGCCCTCGACCAGCTGCGGCTCGAAGGCCTGGATGCCGAGGCGGTGCAGCGTGGGCGCCCGGTTCAGCATCACCGGGTGCTCGTTGATGACCTCCTCGAGCACGTCCCAGACCTGGCCGCGCTGACGCTCGACCATCCGCTTCGCGGACTTGATGTTCTGGGCGTGGTTGAGGTCGACCAGCCGCTTCATGACGAACGGCTTGAACAGCTCGAGCGCCATCTGCTTGGGCAGGCCGCACTGGTGCAGCTTGAGCTGCGGGCCGACGACGATGACCGAGCGGCCCGAGTAGTCGACGCGCTTGCCGAGCAGGTTCTGACGGAACCGACCCTGCTTGCCCTTGAGCAGGTCGGACAGCGACTTGAGCGGGCGGTTGCCCGGCCCGGTCACCGGCCGGCCGCGGCGGCCGTTGTCGAACAGCGCGTCGACGGCCTCCTGCAGCATCCGCTTCTCGTTGTTGACGATGATCTCGGGCGCGCCGAGGTCGATCAGTCGCTTGAGGCGGTTGTTGCGGTTGATGACCCGGCGGTACAGGTCGTTGAGGTCCGACGTCGCGAAGCGGCCACCGTCGAGCTGCACCATCGGGCGCAGGTCCGGCGGGATGACCGGGACGCAGTCGAGCACCATGCCGGTGGGCCGGTTGCCGGTGGCCTGGAAGGCCGCGACGACCTTGAGGCGCTTGAGCGCGCGCAGCTTGCGCTGCCCCTTGCCCGAGCGGATGGTCTCGCGCAGGTTCTCGGCCTCGGCCTCGATGTCGAAGGTCTCCAGGAGCTTCTGGATCGCCTCGGCACCCATGGCGCCGGTGAAGTAGTCCGCGTAGCGGTCGTAGAGCTCGCGGTAGAGCGTCTCGTCCGAGATCAGCTGGGCACGGTCGAGCTTGGTGAACGTGGTCCAGACCTCGTCGAGGCGGTCGATCTCGCGCTGCGCACGGTCGCGCAGCTGGCGCATCTCCCGCTCGCCGCCCTCCTTCACCTTGCGCCGGACGTCGGACTTGGCGCCCTCCGCCTCCAGCTCGGCGATGTCGGACTCGAGCTTCTGCGCGCGGGCCTCGAGGTCGTTGTCGCGCTGGGTCTCGAGGCGCTTGCGCTCGCCGACGATCTCGTTCTCGAGCGTCGACTGGTCGTTGTGGCGCTGGTCCTTGTTGACGTCCGTGATGACGTACGCCGCGAAGTAGATGATCTTCTCGAGGTCCTTGGGCGCCAGGTCGAGCAGGTAGCCCAGGCGCGACGGGACGCCCTTGAAGTACCAGATGTGCGTGACCGGCGCGGCCAGCTCGATGTGGCCCATGCGCTCGCGGCGCACCTTGGCCCGGGTCACCTCGACGCCGCAGCGCTCACAGATGATGCCCTTGAAGCGGACGCGCTTGTACTTGCCGCAGTAGCACTCCCAGTCCCGCGTCGGACCGAAGATCTTCTCGCAGAAGAGTCCGTCCTTCTCGGGCTTGAGCGTGCGGTAGTTGATGGTCTCGGGCTTCTTGACCTCGCCGAAGGACCACTGGCGGATGTCGTCGGCGGTGGCCAGACCGATCCGCAGCTCGTCGAAGAAGTTGACGTCGAGCAAAGGTTCTCCCCTGGATGGGTGAGCTGTTTCGTGAAGAGGGTCCGCGTTCCCCGGGCCGGCGCGGTCGGCCCCGGCCCGGGGAGGCGAGGCGCTAGTTGACGACGTCGTCGACGGACGGCGACTCGTTGCGCGAGAGGTTGATGCCGAGGTTGGCGGCCGCGCGCTCGAGGTCCTCGTCGTCGCCGTCGCGCATCTCGATGGCGGCGCCGTCCGAGGACAGCACCTCCACGTTGAGGCACAGCGACTGGAGCTCCTTGAGCAGCACCTTGAACGACTCGGGGATGCCGGGCTCGGGGATGTTCTCGCCCTTGACGATCGCCTCGTAGACCTTGACGCGGCCGAGCACGTCGTCGGACTTGATCGTCAGCAGCTCCTGCAGCGTGTACGCCGCGCCGTAGGCCTGCATCGCCCAGCACTCCATCTCGCCGAAGCGCTGGCCACCGAACTGCGCCTTACCGCCCAGCGGCTGCTGGGTGATCATCGAGTACGGGCCGGTGGACCGGGCGTGGATCTTGTCGTCCACGAGGTGCAGCAGCTTGAGGATGTACATGTAGCCCACCGCGATCGCGTGCGGGTAGGGCTCACCGGTACGTCCGTCGAAGATCTGCGCCTTGCCGTCCTCGCCGACCAGCCGGACGCCGTCGCGGTTGGGCAGCGTCGAGCCGAGCAGCCCCGAGATCTCGGCCTGCCGGGCGCCGTCGAACACCGGCGTCGCGGTGTTCGTGTCGGGCTCGACGTAGCGCATGTCGTCGGGCATGTTCACGGCCCACTCGGCGGTGTTGTCCGGGTCGACCTCCCAGCCGCTCTTCGCGATCCACCCGAGGTGGGTCTCGAGCACCTGGCCGATGTTCATGCGTCGCGGCACGCCGTGGGTGTTGAGGACGATGTCGACCGGCGTCCCGTCGGCGAGGAACGGCATGTCCTCGACCGGCAGGATCTTGCCGATGACGCCCTTGTTGCCGTGGCGGCCGGCGAGCTTGTCGCCCTCGGAGATCTTGCGCTTCTGGGCCACGTAGACGCGGACCAGCTCGTTGACCCCGGGCGGCAGCTCGTCGTCGTCCTCGCGCGAGAACACGCGGATGCCGATGACCTTGCCGGTCTCGCCGTGCGGGACCTTCAGCGAGGTGTCGCGCACCTCGCGGGCCTTCTCACCGAAGATGGCGCGCAGCAGGCGCTCCTCGGGGGTCAGCTCGGTCTCGCCCTTCGGGGTCACCTTGCCGACGAGGATGTCGCCGTCCGCGACCTCGGCGCCGATGCGGATGATGCCGCGCTCGTCGAGGTCGGCCAGGACCTCCTCGGAGACGTTCGGGATGTCCCGCGTGATCTCCTCGGCACCCAGCTTGGTGTCGCGGGCGTCGATCTCGTGCTCCTCGATGTGGATCGAGGTGAGCACGTCGTCCTGCACCAGGCGCTGGCTCAGGATGATCGCGTCCTCGTAGTTGTGCCCCTCCCACGGCATGATCGCCACGAGCAGGTTCTTGCCCAGGGCCATCTCACCGTCCTCGGTGCACGGCCCGTCGGCGAGGACCTGTCCGGCCTCGACGCGGTCGCCCTCGGAGACGATCGGCTTCTGGTTGATGCACGTGCCCTGGTTGGAGCGCGTGAACTTGTGGAGACGGTGGGTCGTGCGCTGACCCTCGTCGTCCATGATCGTGATGTAGTCCGCGCTGAGCTCCTCGACCAGGCCGGCGCGGTCGGTGGCGATGACGTCACCGGCGTCGACGGCGGCCCGCAGCTCCATGCCCGTGCCCACCAGCGGCGACTCCGAGCGCAGCAGCGGCACCGACTGGCGCTGCATGTTGGCGCCCATCAGCGCGCGGTTGGCGTCGTCGTGCTCGAGGAACGGGATCATGGCCGTCGCGACCGACACCATCTGGCGCGGCGAGACGTCCATGTAGTCGACGCGGGTCGGCGCGATGAGGTCGACGTCGCCACCCTTGCGGCGGACGAGGACGCGCTCCTCGGAGAAGTGGCCGTCCTCGTCGAGCGGCGCGTTGGCCTGCGCGACGACGAAGCGGTCCTCCTCGTCCGCGGTGAGGTAGTCGATCTGGTCGATGACGACCCCGTCGACGACCTTGCGGTACGGCGTCTCGATGAAGCCGAACGGGTTGACGCGCGCGAAGCTCGACAGCGACCCGATGAGGCCGATGTTCGGGCCCTCCGGCGTCTCGATCGGGCACATGCGGCCGTAGTGCGACGGGTGGACGTCGCGGACCTCCATGCCGGCGCGCTCACGCGACAGACCGCCCGGACCCAGCGCCGAGAGCCGGCGCTTGTGGGTCAGGCCCGCGAGCGGGTTGGTCTGGTCCATGAACTGCGAGAGCTGCGAGGTGCCGAAGAACTCCTTGATCGCGGCCACGACCGGCCGGATGTTGATCAGGGTCTGCGGCGTGATGGCCTCGACGTCCTGCGTCGTCATGCGCTCGCGCACGACGCGCTCCATGCGGGAGAGGCCCACCCGGATCTGGTTCTGGATGAGCTCGCCGACGGTGCGCAGGCGACGGTTGCCGAAGTGGTCGATGTCGTCGGTCTCGACCGGGATCGGGCCGGAGCCGTCGGGCGCCTCGGACTCGGTCTCCCCCGCGTGCAGGCGCACGAGGTAGGAGATCGTGTTGATGATGTCGTCCTCGGTCAGCGTGCCGGTCGACGGCTCGACGTCGGAGCCCAGCTTCTTGTTGACCTTGTAGCGGCCGACCTTCGCGAGGTCGTAGCGCTTGTCCTTGAAGAAGAGGTTCTCCAGCAGCGTCTGGGCGCTCTCGCGCGTGGGCGGCTCGCCCGGACGCAGCTTGCGGTAGATGTCGAGCAGGGCCTCGTCCTGCCCGGCCGTGGAGTCCTTCTCCAGGGTGGCCAGCAGCGTCTCGGAGAAGTGGAACTTCTCCTGGATCTGCTCGGTGGTCCAGCCCAGCGCCTTCAGCAGCACGGTGACGGGCTGGCGGCGCTTGCGGTCGATGCGGACACCGACGGTGTCGCGCTTGTCGACGTCGAACTCCAGCCAGGCGCCGCGGCTGGGGATGATCTTGACGCTGTAGACGTCCTTGTCCGTCGTCTTGTCGACCGTGCGGTCGAAGTACACCCCGGGGGAACGGACGAGCTGCGAGACGACGACGCGCTCGGTGCCGTTGATGATGAAGGTGCCCTTGTCGGTCATCACGGGGAAGTCGCCCATGAAGACCGTCTGGCTCTTGATCTCACCGGTGGTGTTGTTGGTGAACTCGGCGGTGACGAACAGCGGCGCCGAGTACGTCATGTCCTTGTCCTTGCACTCCTCGACGGAGGCCTTGACCTCGTCGAAGCGCGGGTCGGAGAAGGACAGGCTCATCGAACCGGAGAAGTCCTCGATGGGGGAGATCTCGGAGAGGACCTCCTCCAGGCCACCGACGGGGAGCTCCTCACCCGCCTCCACGCGACGCTCGAACCACTCCTCGCTGCCGACCAGCCACTCGAAGGACTGGGTCTGCAGGGCGAGCAGGTCGGGAACCTCGAGGGGCTGGTCCAGCTTGGCGAAGGAGACCCGGGTGGGTGCCCCGGGGAACGACGCGTGGTGGTTCGAGACCTTGGTGGCGCGGGTAACTGCCAAGATGCGTCCTTCCGGAACAACGCTGTCTGAACGCTGTCAGTAGCTGTACCGTCCGGGAGCAGCGCAGCGGCCCGGGCGGCGGTGACGCGGCCCGGGCGTCGGCACACGGGTGGGCGAACAGACGTAGGGCAGCGCGATCCGACAGTCTAGCCACGCATGATGGCACCTGTCGAACGGCCCCCCTCGTGACGCGCCGGGAGGGATGCTCCGCCGAGCGGCGGGATCGACCTCCGGGGGTCTGACGCGGGGTGCCGCGCTGCGAACAGAGTGACCGCCCGTGCCCCCGGAGTCAAGTGGGACGCGCAGGGTGTCGTCCGCTCGGCCGGTCCTTCCCGGTGCAGGTCAGGGCACACGTGAGCCCCGGACGTGGCGGGCACGGTCTCCGGCGGCGGCGCGCGCACTGTCCCCGACGCGACGAAACCGGGCGGGCCACCCTCGATGGGGTGGCCCGCCCGGTGGGGTCGTGCGTGCTGCCGCGGGAGGTCGGCGACCGGTCGGGCGCCGGCGGTCAGCGGTTGGCGGTCAGCGGCGTCAGCTCGGCGAGCTTCCAGCGCCCGTCGACGCGCTGCATGTCGAGGCGCAGCAGGCCCGGGGCGTTGGTCGACTGGCCCGTGGTCGTGCGCTGGGCCGAGAACTGCGTCAGCGCCATGACCTCGGCGCGGTCGCCGCGCATCGACACCACGCCGATGTTGACGACCGTCGCCGACTGCTTGAGCTGCTGCTGCAGCGCCGGCTGGCGGATCGTCTGGTCGAACACGGCCATGTACCGGTTGGTGAAGTCGCCGGTGGACATGGTCCGCGCCGCCTCGGCCGAGTCGTCGAGGCGCGTGAAGTCGTACGAGAAGATCTTCTCGATGGCCTCCCGGCTCTGCCCGACGAGCTCGGCGGTGCCGCCGACGTCGACGACGGCCTGGTTGCTCACCGGGCCGTCGGTCCACGCCTTGCGGCCCTGCCAGAACGCCAGGCCCGCCACCGCGAGGCACACGACGATGACGACGACGAGGGTGATCGGCAGGGCCCGCGAGCCGGCGAAGCGCGACAGCGCGTCGCGGCCCTTCGCGAACCGGCGCTGCGGCGCCGCCTCGGGCTCGGCCATCGCCCGGCGTCCCCCGGTGCGGACCGGCCGGGAGGCGCGCGTGGGCGACGCGGTGTCACCGCCGCGGTCGCGGCGCCCCGGACGCTCGGTGGTGGGCGCACCGCCGGGCCGCGGCGTCATGCCCGTGCGGCGGCGCGTGCGGTCGGCGCCCTTGGTGGTGGTGGCCGTCGTCGTGGTCGCCGCGGCCGCGGTCGTCGTCGCGTCCTCGTCGGCGGCCGCGGTCTCCGTGGACTCCGTGGTCGCCGTCGTCTCCGCGGCCTCGATGGCTGCCGGCGCGTCGGTGGCCCCCGTCGCCGGGGCCTCGTCGGGCGCCGCGGCCGGCAGGGCCTCGGTGTCCGTCGCCGTGGGGGCGCCGGGCTCCTCGGCGACCGGCGCGGCCGGGACCTCGGTGGTCGCGGTCGTCGCGGTGGCCGGCTCGGCGGGCTCGGCGGCCGTCGCCGGGGTCTCGGGCCGGGTCTCGGTCTCGACCTCGGGCTCGACCGGGGGCGCCGACGTCGCCAGCACCGTCCTGGGCGCCTCCACCTCGTCGTGGAGGTCGGAGGCGTCGGGGCCGTCGAGGTCGGGGCCGGCCGCGCCGGCGTGGGCGTGCTGACGCAGGCCGGCGACCTTCGGACGGCGGGTCGTGGAACCGGGCTTGGTGCGGGAGCGGGGTGGCACGGTCACTCCCCCTTTCTCTGGGTCGCCGCGCTACTGCTGGCCGGTCGAGGGCGTCGCCTTGGCGGCCTTCCAGCCGTCCGGCGTACGGACCATCTCGACGAGGAACAGCTGTTGCTTGGTCTGGGGAGGCGCCGTGGCGCTGCGGGCGTTGACGTCGATCGCGACGATCGCCGAGGCCGTCGGCGGGTCGTGGAGCGGGTCGAAGGCGGTCAGGGCCGCGGAGGCCGGCGTGGCGACGACCTCGGCCTGCGCCTGGCGCAGGTTCTCGGTGAACTGCTGCCGCACCCGCTGGTACTCACCGAGCATCGGCTCGGTGAGCGACGACTGGGCCGCGTCCATGTCGGCCTCGAGCGTGTTCGGGCGCACGGTGTTGATGTTGACGACGATCTGCGTGGCGGCGTCGACCGCCTCGTCGCGCATCGCGGCGGCACTCGCGTTCTCGCTCTGCGTGCCGTCCCACCAGTAGTAACCGGTCCCGATCGCCGCCGCGAGGGCGAGGACGGTCAGGATCGCCAGCACCGTGATGGTCCGCCGCCGGCGGCTCTCGGCCGTCGTGGCGGCGTCGGGGGTGCCCTCGTCGTTCTCGGTGGCCTCGGGGGCCGTCTCCGTCGCGGACGTGGCGCTCAGCTCCTCAGGTCGTCCGCCGGGGCTCGGGGTTCCCGGCGGGTCGTGCTCGGGTCAGCCGCCCAGCCCCGGAATGATCACCGGAGGTGCGCCGCGCTCACTGCCCGCGAGGACACCGCCCGCCGGCAGCGAGGCCAGCGCCGTCGTGTCCTGCTGGTTATTCTGCGACGCCCCGGATCCGCCGGCGGCAGCGGGGCTGCCGGGGTTCTCCGAGTTGTAGGGCGCGGGCAGGTTCTGGGCCCCGCGGACGTTCACCGGCGGCGCCTCGTTACAGCGGACGCTGGTGTCCATCGGGATGAAGGTCTGGTCCGTCGCCGGCCGCCAGCCCGCGTCGGGCTGGAGATAGCCGTTGGTGCAGTAGGGCGGGTCGGCGAGGTTGAGCACGAGGCCGAAGTGCACCCGGCCGTCGGGACCGGGGTCGCCGGCGTCCTGCAGTACCGACGGGGCCGCGGCGGACAGCGCCGGGTAGGTGACGAGCACCTGCTCGATCGCCGACTGCCGGGGCTCGAGGATGCGCGTCACCGTCAGCAGGTTGGCGATCGTGCGGCTCAGGTCCGGCCCGACGTCGCGGATCAGGCCCTCGAGCTCCGTCGCGGCCGGCGGGGCGGACGCGACGAGGCGCCGCAGGTTCGGGTCGTCGGCCTTCAGCTGGGCGGTGAACAGCTGCAGGTCGCGGCTGAACGAGATGATCTGCGGACCCAGGGAGGCCTGCGTGGTCAGCACGACCCGCCCGTCGCGCAGCAGCTGCGTCGTCTGCGGCAGGTTGCGGATGGCGTCCGGGATCAGCACGTTGCTGGCGTCGAGCAGGCGCTGCAGCGACGGCCCGGCGCGGTCGAACGCGTTGTAGAGCTCGTCGACCGTCGTGCGCAGCTCGGGCAGGGGCACCGACGTCGCCAGGGCGTTGACGTCGGCGAGCAGCTCGTCCACCGGAACGGGGGTGCGGGTCTGCTGCACGGGGATGACCGAGTCCTCGTCGAGGAACGGCCCGTCGTTGTTCGGCGGACGGAGGTCGACGTACTGCTCACCGACGGCCGAGCGGTTGGCGATCACGGCCATCGATGAGGCCGGCACCTGCGGGGAGTCCTGCTCGATCTCGAGGTCGACCTCGAGGCCTTGCGGCGTGACCCGCATGTCCCCGACCTTGCCGATCTCGACGCCGCGGTAGCTCACCGAGGCGTCCGGGAAGATGCCACCGGAGTCGGCCAGCTCGACCTTGACCGTGTACGGGCCGAGGCCGATCAGCGAGTCGGCGCCGACGTAGCGCAGGCCGACGTAGCCGATGCCCACGATCGAGATGACCGCGAACAGCGCCACGAGGCGCAGCGTCTTCGTGCCGATCATCCGCCGGTCCCCCCGCCGTTCGCCGCGCCGCCGGCGGCACCGCCGTCTGCGCCACCGTTCGCGCCACCGGTCTCCGTCGCCGTGCCGGTGCCGCCGAGACCCGGCAGCTGGGGCACCAGGCCGGGCGTGTTCCGCGCGGCGGCGCCGGAGCCCGCCTGCGGTGTCGTGCCCGGCGCCTGGAGCAGCTTGAAGATCGCGTCCACGCCCGGGACCTCGGGGCTGTTGAGGAGCGTCGTCAGCAGCTGCTGCAGGTTGATCTGCAGGCTCACGTCGATGTTGGCGAAGTCGCCCTTGATGACGTTGAGCGAGTTGTCCGCGAACGGGATCGTCAACAGGATCTGCAGCGACCCCGGCAGGGCGTCGCCGGCCTCGACGAGGTTGGCCAGGATCGGCTGCAGGGCCCGCAGGTCCGCCACCGTGTTCGCCTGGCTGCGCCGGATGACGTCCACCCCGACGTCCGAGAGCCGGTTCAGCGACTGCAGGGTCTGCACGAGCAGGCCCCGCTGCTGGTTGAGCACGTCGAGCCCGGGCCCGAGGTTGTCGATGACGTTCGCGATCTTGGCGCGCTGGTCGACCAGCGTCCGGGTGAGGCGCTCGAGCGAGTCGATGGCCCGGACGATGTCCGCCTTCTGCCGATCGAGCGTGCCCACGAGCGTGTCGAGGTTCGTCAGCAGCGAGCGTAGTTGCGCCTCGTTGCCCGTGGTGGCCGCGTTCAGCTCGCGGGAGATCGTCTGAATCTTCTCGACGCCGCCGCCGTTGAGCAGCAGCGAGAGGGCCCCGAGGACCTCCTCGACCTGCGCGCCGACGTCCGTGCGGTCGACCGGGATGACGGCGCCGGGCCCGAGGCGGCCCTGCGGCGGCTCCATCGGCGAGGGCAGGAGCTCGACGAACTTCTCGCCGAGGAGGCTCGTCTGGCGCAGGCGGGCGGTCGCGTTCGCCGGCAGCACCACGGCGCCGTTGACCTCGACCGTCACCTGGGCGGTCCACCCGTCGGGTGCGAGGCTGACGTCGCGGACCACGCCGACCGGGACGTCGTTGACGCGCACGCTGTTGTTCGGCACGAGGTCGACGACGTTGGTGAACTGCGCGGTCACCGTGTAGGGGTCCGGCCCGAGGGCCGCGCCGCCGGGCAGCGGGAGTTCCTGGAGCGACTGCACGCCGCAGCCGGTCAGCGCGAAGAGCGCGACCACGAGCAGCGTGAGGACCCGGGTGCGGCGCCGCGGCAGGCCGCCGGGTCGCGACGTCGGCCGCGTCACCGGCCACCTCCGGTGGTGTCGAACCCGAGGATCCCGCTGCCCGGTTGGGTCGGGGTGGCTCCGGCGCCACCGCCGGCGGCACCGTCACCGGCAGTCGTCCCGCCTCCCGCTGCGCCCGCCTGTGGCGCCGGCTGTGCGGTGATCGGGACGAGCGCGTTGAGCGTCTGCTGGTTCTTGAACAGGTCCAGGAGGTTCTGCACCGGAGCCAGCGAGACGCCCAGGGGCGAGTTCCCGACGATCTCGCCCTGCTTGTTGGTGCCCCCGAGCAGCGCCCCGCAGACCACCGATGCCCGCGCCACGTTCGTCAGGAGCGGGTCTGCCGGAGCGGCCAGGGCGTTCGGGAGCCCGGGCTGGTTGACCAGCAGGCTGCAGAGCAGCGCCCGCGGGTCGAGGCCGGCACCGAGCAGCTCGGGTGAGAGCACCGGGCGCACGTCGAGCGTGCCCGACTTGGCGTTGTAGGAGTTCGTGAGGTTGCCCAGGGCCAGCGGGGCAACGTTGGTGAACTCCGTCAGCGCCGCCCGCTGGCGCACCAGGATGTCGGTGATGCGGGCGAGCTGGCCGACGTCGGTGCGCAGGCCGTCACGGTTCTCCCGGACGAACCGGGCCACGTCGTCGAGCGCCGTCGGCAGGGTCGCCAGCACCGTCGACAGGTTGCCTCGCTCCGAGGCGAGGAACGACGAGATGTCGGCGAGCTGGTTGTTCAGGTCCCGCACGGCGCCGTCGTTGCGCGCGAGCATGTTCGTGAACTGCCCGAGGTTGTCGACCGTGGCGAACAGGTTGTCGCGGTTGTCGGCGAGGGTGCCGACCGCGCCGCCCAGCTCGGTGATCGTCTGCTTGAGCAGCTCGCCGTTGCCGCCGAGGGCGCCGGCCGAGGAGCGGAGCAGCTGGTTGAGCGCGCCCGACTGGTTCGCGCCGTTGGGGCCCAGCGACTTCGCGATGGTGTCGAGGCTCTGGTAGACGCGGTCGAGCTCGACCGGCGTGCCGGTGCGCTCCTCGGGGATGACCGCGCCGTCGGCGAGCTGCGGCCCGCCGTCGTAGGTCGGGCCCAGCTGCACGTACCGGTCGCTGACCAGCGTCGGTGCGACGATGACGGCCTGCGCGTCGGCACGGACCGGGGCGTCGTTGTCGACCTTCAGCACGACCCGGACCACGTTGCCCTGGGGCACGATCGCGTCGACCGAGCCCACCGGGATGCCCTGGATCGTCACCTCGTTGTCGACGTAGAGGCCGACCGTGTTGTCGAAGTAGGCGGTGACGGTGCGCTGGCTGCCGCGCTGGAGCGCGTACCAGAGCCCCAGCGTCGCCAGCAGGGCGATCACCAGCGCCGCGGCCAGGGTGCGCGACGCGCTCTCGAAGAACGTGACGAGACGGTCCGACATCAGTTGCCCCCGCCGTTGCCGCCCGCGGCGCCGCCGCCGGCCTGACCGGCCGGTGCGGCACCGGCGGGTGCGGCACCGGGGAGCGCACCAGCGCCCCCTGCGCCGGCGAGCGCCGTGGTCAACGCGTTCAGGTTCGGCACCCCGTTCGGGAAGAGGATCTGGAGCTGCTGCGGCGTGAGCCCGTTGGGCGGGCCACCGCCCCCGAGCAGCGTCGTCAACTGCGTGAGCTGCGCCGGGCTGAGACCGGCCACCGCCTGGGCCAGCGCGGCCGGCGTGGCCGGGAGCCCGCCCGCACCGAGCTGGGCCAGCGCGTTCTGCAGGCTCTGTGTGAGCAGCGCCGGGTTGATCAGGCTGGTGAGGTCGAGACCGCCGGCACCGGGGCCGGCCGAACCCGGTTCGCAGCCCGGGTCGATCGGCGGGTCGAGGTTGCAGATGTAGGCGTCGAACCACCGGCCGTTGCCGACGACGTTGGCGAACACCCGCACGAACGGCGCCAGCAGCCGCAGCCCGTTCTCCAGGTTCGCCGAGTTCTCCTCGAGGACCGAGAGCACGCCGTTGAGCTGGGCGAGCGTCGGGCCGAGGGTCGCCTCGTTGTCGCGGACCAGGCCGGAGAGCTGCTGGGACAGCGCGATCGTGCCGTTCAGCAGGTTGTCGATCGCGGCCTTGCGGGCGCGGAGCTCGCCGAGCAGCAGGTTGCCGTCGTTGATCAGGCGCTCGACCTCGGCGTCGCGGTCGGCGAGCACCTGGGTGGTGGCCCGGGTGTTGGCCAGCAGGCGGGCGAGCTCCTGGTCGCGCGAGGAGATCGTGCGCGAGAGCCGGCTCAGGCCGTCGAGCGCGCCCCGGACCGGTCCGGCGGCGCCGTCGAGGGTCGCGGAGAGGACACCGAGGCTCTGGGCGAGCTGGTCGGTGTTGAGGTCCTCGACCGTCGTCGAGAGCTGCGAGAACGCCTGGATGACGTCGAACGGCGCCCGGGTGCGCTCCCGCGGGATCGCCTGGTCCGGGTCGAGCGGCTTGTCCCCGGCCGGCTCCAGCTCGATGTACTTCTGGCCGAGCACCGTCTTGATCTCGATCGAGGCCGAGGTCCGGTCACCGATCCAGGCGTCCGGGGCCTTGAACGAGACGACGACGTCGTTGCCCTCGAGCGTGAGGTCGGTGACCGTCCCGATCCGGATGCCCGCGATGCGGACGTCGTCGTCGGGGAGCACCCCGGCGGACTCGCTGAAGTGCGCCGTGTACGTCGGGCCCTGCCCGATGAGGGGCAGGTCCTTGATGTTCAGCGACGCCGCGACGAGCAGCAGGATGATGGCGATGCTCGCCGCGCCGATGGGGAGGGGGTTCCGTTTCCGGAACGGCTTCATCCGCTGCACCGGTACCCCCCTCCGGGGATCGGCAGCTCGAAGGTCTGGTCCGGGATCGGCAGCGGGGAGAAGCTCAGGGTCCCGCCCGCTCGGCAGAGGTAGAAGTTGAACCAGGAGCCGTAGCTGCCGGCCCGGCCGAAGTTGTTCGCCTTCTGCGGCGTGAGTCGCAGGAAGTTCTCCACGAGGCCCCGGTTGTCGTTGAGGTTCGCCGAGAGCTGGCCCAGCCGGACGATGTCGTCCGCGAGCGGCGGGCGGGCGTCGGCGAGCAGGCCGGCGGTGGTGGTGGTCAGGTCGGCGATCGGCTGGAGTGTCGAACCGATGGCCACGCGATCGGCGGCGAGGCCGCTGACCAGCTGCTGCAACGACACGATCAGCCCCGAGAGCCGGTCGTCCCGGGCGTTGACGGTGTCGAGCACCAGGTTCAGGTTGTTGATCAGCGAACCGATCACGGCGTCGCGGTCGGCGATGGTCGACGTCAGCGACGCGGTGCGGGCGAGCAGGGAGTTCACCGTGCCGCCCTCGCCCTGGAGCACCTGGATGATCTCGAACGACAGCTGGTTGATGTCGTTCGGGCTCAGGGCCTGGAACAGCGGTTTGAAGCCGTTGAACACGACCGTGAGGTTCAGCGGCGGCCGCGTCTGGCTCTGCGGGATCGTCGCGCCGGGCCGCAGCACCGCGTTCATCGGCCCGTTGCCCCGCGAGATCTCGAGGTACCGCTGGCCGACCAGGTTCTGGTACTTGATCGCGAAGATCGATCCGACCGGCAGCCGCCGGCTCTCGTCGACCTTGAACGTCACCTCGGCGGTGTCGCGGTCGACGAGCTGGACCTCGGTGACCTGGCCGACCCGCACCCCGGCGATGCGGACGTCGCTGCCCGCGATGAGGCCGGAGGCGTCGGTGAACCGCGCCTTGTAGTCCTCGGTGCTGCCGAAGTAGGAGTTCTGGATGGCGGTGAGCAGCACCGCCACCGACAGCACCGTCACGATCGTGAAGATGGCCAGCTTGATCAGCTGGGACTTGACGCTCACCGGACCACCGCCGGCGCCCCGCGCAGCGTCGCCGCGGTGAGGTAGGGCGCGAAGGTCGGCACCTGCGCCGGGGTGACCCCCATCTGCATGGCCGTCACCTCGGTCACCAGGCGCTGCTCCTCGGGTGAGTTGGGGGTGTTCGGCAGCCCGATGTTGGCGCCGTCCACGCGGCCGGGGGCCGCCTGGCCCTCCGTCTGCCCGCCGCCGGTCCGGTCGGCGGTGCTGCGCGCGCCGGTCCGGGTGGTTGCGGCCTCGTTGCCGGTGTTCGACTCGCCGTCGATCTGACCGGCCTGGCCGCCCGCGTAGGCGTCCTGGGTGCCGCGGGACGGATCCGGCGGGGTGGAGCCGTCGATGATCGGGCCGCCCGGCGGGAACTGCGGCGCCTGCCCGATGATCGTGTAACAACGCGGCCCGCGGGTGTCGCCGTAGATCGGCTGGTCACCCGGGACGTACTTGCCGTTGTCGATCGTCAGCTCGGCCTCGATCTGGACACCCGTCGTCGGACTCAGCACGTTGTTGATCTTCGGCGTGACGTCCGTCAGCTGGCGGAACAGGCACGGGAACTCCGAGCTGTAGCGCGCCAGGAGCTCGAGGGTCGGGCGGGCCGTCGCGGCCAGCTCGATGATGTTGTCCCGGTTCGCGGCCAGGAACGCCGTGGTGGTGTCCGCCGCCGACGTCACCGTCCGGAACGTCGACTCGAACGCCGCCCGTTGCTCCACGAGCGTGCGGCTCGTCGTCACCAGGTTGTCGAGGGCGGTGATGAGGTCCGGCGACGCGGCGTTGTAGATGTCCGCCGTCGGGGCCAGGGCCCGCAGGTTGGCCTGCAGGTCCGGCAGCGCCGGGATGATCCCCTCGACGTACTGGTTGAGCAGCACGAGGGTGTTGCCGAGCTGCTCGCCGCGGCCGGAGAGCGCCTGCGAGACGGCGCCGAGGGTGTCCGAGAGCTTCTGCGGCTGCACCGCGGTCAGCACCGGCAGCAGGTTGTTCAGCACCTGCTCGGTCTCGGTGGCGTTCTGCGAGCGGTCCTGCGAGATCGTGTCGCCCTCCTGCAGCGGGCGCGAGCTCGCGTTCGGTGGGATCGACAGCGACACGTAGCGCTCGCCGAAGAGCGTCTTCGGGATGAGCATCGCCGTGGTGTTGCTCGGGATCGTCGGCAGGAAGTCGGGGTCCATGGCCAGCTCGACGGTCGCGCCCGTGCCGTCGCTGTCGACCGAGGTGATCTCGCCGACGATGACGCCGCGGACCTTGACGTCGCCCTGCTTGGAGAGCTGATTCCCCACGGTGGTCGTCTTGAGGTAGACGGTGTCGGTGGGCTTGAACGCCTTGTTGAACAGCGCCAGGCAGAACGCGACGATGAAGACCATGAGGGCGACCAGCGCGAGGCCCATCAGCCGGCGGCGCAGCGGGCTCAGCGGCGGCCGCTTGTCCTTGACCGGCGGCGCGTACTCCTCGCGCTCCATGTCCTGGGTGGCGGTCATCCGGCGATCCTGATCGAGGTCGTCGTGCCCCAGATGGCCAGCGTCAGCAGGTTGTCCAGGACGGTGAAGATCACGATCGCGTTCCGCACCGCGTTGCCGACCGCGACGCCCACGCCGGCGGGGCCGCCGCTGGCGTTGTAGCCGTAGAAGCAGTGCACGAGGATGATCGCGAACGCGAAGATCAGCACTTTGAGGAACGAGTACATGACGTCCTGCGGCGGCAGGAACAGGTTGAAGTAGTGGTCGTAGGTGCCCGGCGACTGTGTGTAGAAGTTCGTGACCAGCAGCCGCGAGGCCAGGTACGAGCTGACCAGGCCGATGACGTAGAGCGGGATGACGGCGATGAAGCCGGCGACGACGCGGGTGGTCACGAGGAACGGCAGCGAGGGCACCGCCATGACCTCGAGCGCGTCGATCTCCTCCGACACCCGCTGGGCGCCGAGCTGGGCGGTGAAGCCGGCGCCGACCGTCGCGGAGAGCGCCAGCGCCGACACCAGCGGCGCCACCTCGCGGGTGTTGAAGTAGGCGGTGACGAAGCCGGAGAACGCCGAGGTCCCGATCTGGTTCAGGGCCGAGTAGCCCTGCAGACCGACGACCGACCCGGTGAAGAACGTCAGCGTGGCGACGATGACGACCGTGCCGCCGATGAGCGCGAGCGCGCCCGAGCCGAACGCGACCTCCGTGAGCAGGCGCAGGACCTCACGCCGGTACCGCGTGACCGACTTCGGTATCCAGCCGATCGTGCGCGTGTAGAAGGACGCCTGGTCGCCGAGGGTGTCGAGGACACCCAGCGGCGCGCTCGCGGCGCTGCGCACCCGTGAAGTGATCGTCATGTAATCCTGGCCTGGGGAGCGGCGGTCAGAACGTGGGACTGCGTGGGGAACGGGGTGAGGACGGGGAGGGTCAGAACTTGCTCGGGGGAACGAGGTTCAGGTACACGGCCGTCACGATCACGTTGATCGCGAACAGCAGGATGAACGTGATGACGACGGCCTGGTTGACCGCGTCGCCGACGCCCTTGGGGCCGCCGGAGGGGTTGAGCCCGCGGTAGGCGGCGACGATGCCCGCCGCGAGCCCGAACAGCGCGGCCTTGATGAACCCGACCACGAGGTCGGTCGGCTTCGACAGCGCCGAGAAGCCCTGCACGTAGGCGCCCGGGGTGACGCCCTGCAGCACGACGTTGAAGTAGTAACCGCCGGCGACACCGACGATCGACACGAGACCGAAGAGGAGCGCCGACACCAGGATCGACGCCAGCACGCGGGGCACCACCAGGCGCTGGATCGGGTTGACGCCGAGGACCTCCATGGCGTCGATCTCCTCGCGGATGGTGCGGGCGCCGAGGTCGGCGCAGATCGCCGACCCGCCGGCCCCGGCCACCAGCAGCGCGCAGATGACGGGCGCGGCCTGCTGGATGACGGCCAGCGTGCTCGCCGCGCCGGAGAACGACTGGGCGCCGAACTGCCGGATCAGCGACCCGAGCTGCAGCGAGATGACCGAGCCGAACGAGATCGACACCAGCGCCGCGGGGAGGATGCAGACCCGCGAGATGAACCAGCACTGGTCGATGAACTCGCGCGTCTGGAACGGCCGCTGGAAGATCCCGACGACCACGTCGAGTCCCAGGGCGAAGAGCTTGCCCGTGGACGAGAGCGCTCCGGCGCCGGGGAAGTTGCCCGCGGCGAGGCGGTTGCTCACGAGCCGCTCCGGCGGAACATGCGGCGCAGGCCCCCGATGAGTCCGTCGTCGTCGTCCTCGCGGCCGCGAGGCACGTCCTGCTGTCCGTGGCCGGGCCCGTCGCCCTGCGGGCGACCCGAGCCGTCACCGGCCGGCGGCGCCTGCCGCTGGTCACCGGGACCGCCCTGGCCGGCGTCGTCGGCGGCACGCTCGCCCGACGGGTCGGGGACCGCGTCCTGTCCGGGCGTCGGCTGGGCCCAGCCCGAGCGCTCGGCCTCGCGGCCGGTGCGCTGCTGACCCTGCTGCTGGCCGCCGTACTGCTGGCCGTACTGCTGGGTGCGGTCCTCGTCGCCGCCCTCGCGCTCGGAGCGGCGCTCCATCGGGACGATGCCGCCGGCGCCGATGGCGCCCTGCTCGGCGTACTGCTCGTCGCGCCAGTGGTGCCGGCCCGTGGGCTGGTCGTCCGACCCGCCCGAGGCCGCCGCCGCGCCCGCGGCACCCGCAGCCCCGGCCGCCGCGGCCTGCTGGCCGCCCTGACCCTGCTGGTCCTGGTCCTGCTGCTGGCCGCCCTGCTCCGAGTCGCCCCGACCGGTCGGGATCTGCTCGGTCTTGGCGTCGTCCTCGTGGTACTGCTGGTCCTGCTCGTCGGACTGCTGCTCGCCCGACTGCTGCTCGTCGGACTGCTGCTCGTCGGACTGCTGCTCGTCGGAGTCGTCGGACTGCTGCTGGTCCTCGGGCGCGTTGCCGGCCTCGTCGGACTTCTCGTCCTCGCTCTTCGTGTGCTCACCGGCCTGGGGCAGCACGACGGTGCCGCCGGCGTCCTCGTCGGCCGGCACGCCCACCAGCGGCTCGTCCGACTCCGGCGGCGCGGGCGGGGCCCGGCGCGCGTCGGCGTCGGCGTCCGGGTCGCCCGAGCCGGCCTTGTCACCCTCGCCCTCGCCCTCGCCGGCCGGGGACTCCTCGACCATCGAGTTGTCCTCGGCCTCCTGCATGGCCTTGTAGCCGAAGGGGTCGGCGTCCTCGGGCGGGTTGTTGTAGGTGATCTCGATGAGCTCGGTGCGGTCCTGGTCTTTCGAGATGCCGTACCGCTCCATGTCCTCCTCGGTCAGCGACTCGAGGATGGCGGTCTGCGCCTTCTCGGGGAGCGTGTGCAGGACCTGCATGACGCGGTCCTTGCGCCGCTGCACCGCCTTGCGCTCGCCCAGTCCCTCCGTGGGGTCGAGCTGGGGGTCGATGAAGGACTCCTCGGACTCCGCCGAGCCGCCCTTCTTCTTCAGCTCCTCCATCTCGGCCTCCATCTGGGCCGAGTCCTTCTCCTCGGACATGCCGATCGGGCCGATGCGCCGGCCCTGGAGGAACTGCTGGACCACGGGCTCCTCGGAGGTCAGCAGGACCTCGCGGGGGCCGAACATCACCAGGTTCTTGCGGAACAGCATCCCGATGTTGTCCGGCAGCGATCGTGCGGTGCCGAGGTGGTGGGTGACGATCAGGATCGTCGCGTCCAGCTGGGTGTTGAGGTCGACGATGAGCTGGTTGAGGTACGCGGTGCGCACCGGGTCCAGGCCGGAGTCCGGCTCGTCGACCAGGATGATCTCGGGGTCGAGCACCAGCGCGCGGGCCAGCCCGGCGCGCTTCTTCATCCCGCCGGAGATCTCGCCGGGGAGCTTGTCCTCCGCGCCGCCGAGACCGACGAGCTCGAGCTTCTCCATGACGATGTCGGAGATCTCGGACTCGCCCTTGCGGGTGTGCTCGCGCAGGGGGAACGCGATGTTGTCGAACAGGTTCATCGACCCGAACAGCGCGCCGTCCTGGAAGAGGACGCCGAACAGCTTGCGGATCTCGTAGAGCTTCGACTCCGAGCACCGCACCAGGTCGGTGTCGTGGATGAAGATCGAGCCCTTCTCGGGCTTCAGCAGGCCGATGATCGACTTGAGGAGCACCGACTTACCCGTACCCGACGGGCCGAGCAGGACACTGACCTCGCCGGCGGGCAGCGTCAGCGTGACGTCCGACCAGATGTTGGCGCTGCCGAACGACTTCGAGAGGTTCTTGATGCCGACCTCGACGCCAGCCATGGAGTCCTCCCCGAGTCGTGGTGTCGACGCACATGCACGCCCTGTTGTTACCGACGCCATTGAGCCGGCACCCCGCGAGAGGGGCGTCACGTCTACAACGACGGAGTGATGACGCAGGTTACTCGCCGGGCAACGAGGGCATCCGCCGGGTCGTCGTCCCCCGGACACCGACCGTCGTTGCCCCGGGCGGGTGGCGACGGACGGTCCTCCCCACGCGTTCGGCGGACGGCGCACTGCCGGTCGCCGCACCGGCGAACGCGTTGACCAGGCCCCGTCAGACCCGTTCCCGAGCACACCCCGGCGTCCTCCGACGTGGTGAGACGGAGAGCACGAACGGCGTACCGGCCCCGGAGACGACGACGGGGCGGGGACCCCGGAGGGTCCCCGCCCCGTCGGCAGGGTGCGCGTGCAGGCGCGCGCCGGATCAGGTCAGGCTGATCTTGGCGCCGGCCTCCTCGAGCTTCGCCTTGGCCGCGTCGGCGGCCTCCTTGTTGACGCCCTCGAGGATCGGCTTCGGGGCGCTCTCGACGAGCTCCTTGGCCTCCTTGAGGCCCAGGCCCGAGACGACCTCGCGGACGACCTTGATGACCTGGATCTTCTTGTCGCCGGCGGCCTCGAGGACGACGTTGAACTCGTCCTTCTCCTCCTCGGCCGGGGCGGCCGCACCGGCACCGCCGGCGGCGGGGGCGGCGGCCGCGACCGGGGCGGCCGCGGTGACCTCGAAGGTCTCCTCGAACTTCTTCACGAACTCCGAGAGCTCGATCAGGGTCATGTCCTTGAAGGCGTCGAGCAGCTCGTCGGTGGACATCTTCGCCATGGTGGCGCTCCTATCGATCAGGGGTGGTGTGGGGGTGGGGGCCGACTCAGGCGTCGGCGGTGGCCTCGGCGGCGCTCTCGGCGCCGGCCTCGGCCTGGGCGTCCGCGGCCTCGACCGCGGCCACGGCGTCCTCGGTGGTCGCCTCGCCCTCGGCGGCACGCTTGTCCTGCAGCGCCTGCGCGAGGCGGGCGATCTGCGAGGCCGGGGCGTTGAACAGCTGGGCGGCCTTCGTGAGGTTGCCCTTCATCGCGCCGGCGAGCTTGCCGAGGAGCACCTCGCGGGACTCGAGGTCGGCGAGCTTCTCCACCTCGGTGGCGGAGAGCGCGCGGCCCTCCATGTAGCCGCCCTTGACGACCAGCGACCGGTTGTCGCGCTGGAACTCGCGGAGCGCCTTGGCGGCGTCCACGGGCTCCCCGCTGACGAAGGCGATGGCCGTCGGGCCGACCAGCAGGTCGTCCAGGCCCTCGACCCCGGCGTCCGCGGCGGCGCGCTTGACCAGGGTGTTCTTGGCGACGGTGTACGTGACGTCCGAGCCCAGCGAGCGACGCAGCGTCGCGAGCTGCTTCATCGACAGGCCGCGGTACTCGGTGACCACCATGGCCGAGGCGTCGCGGAACTCCGCGGCGATCTCGGCGACGGCGGCGACCTTGTCGGCAGCCGGAGCTCTCGTCTGCTCAGCCATCCGCGCCTCCTCTCTGCGTACGGGAGACCGCGGGGAGCCCGGGGAACGACGAACGCCCCGTGCGCAGTCGCACGGGGCGTCGGGACGAGCGCGGGCGGCAGGCGCCCGGGAGACGTCACGACCCTCGTCCTCCTGCGCGGGCCGCCCCGTCGTGGGGCACTTCGTCCGACTCGGGCTCGACACGTGGGCGGGCCCGGGCGGAGACCAGCGGTCTCGGGTGGATCTCAGGTTCGATCTGCGGAGCAGTCTACGTGGCGACCCGGGGCACCCTCCGCAGCGGGTGCCCCGGGGCCGGCTCTCAGGCCTCGGCCGCGAGCAGGTTGCGCGTGCGGTTCGGGTCGACGGGGACGCCGGGGCCCATCGTCGTCGTCACCGTGATCTTCTTGACGTAGCGGCCCTTCGCGGCGGCCGGCTTGGCCCGCAGGATCTCGTCGAGGGCGGCGCCGTAGTTCTCGACGAGCTTCTCGGTGTCGAAGCTCGTCTTCCCGATGATCAGGTGCAGGTTGGCCTGCTTGTCGACGCGGAAGTTCACCTTGCCGCCCTTGATGTCGCCGACGGCGCGGGCGACGTCCGGGGTGACGGTGCCGGTCTTGGGGTTCGGCATGAGACCGCGGGGCCCGAGGATGCGGGCGACGCGGCCGACCTTGGCCATCTGGTCGGGCGCGGCGACGGCGGCGTCGAACTCCAGCCAGCCGCCCTGGATGCGCTCGATGAGGTCGTCGGACCCCACGACGTCGGCGCCGGCCGACTCGGCGGCCGCGGCGGTGTCGCCGGTGGCGAACACGATGACGCGGGCGGTCTTGCCGGTGCCGTGCGGCAGGTTCACCGTGCCGCGGACCATCTGGTCGGCCTTGCGGGGGTCGACGCCCAGCCGCATGGCCACCTCGACGGTGGCGTCCATCGACGTCGTCGACGTCTCCTTGGCCAGCTCGATGCCCTCGAGCGGCGCGTAGAGGTGGTCAAAGTCGATCTTTTCGGCGGCCTGCTGGTACTTCTTGCTGCGCTTCATGAGCTGTCCTTCGTGTGGATCAGGTGTGGTCAGGGCTGCGCGGCCCTCCCACGGGTCGCCGGCCGGTGGTCACCGGCCGGCGGGTCACTCGGCGACCGTGAGCCCCATCGAGCGGGCGGTGCCGGCGATGATCTTGGCGGCCTGGTCGAGGTCGTTGGCGTTGAGGTCCTGCATCTTGGTCTGCGCGATCTCGCGGACCTGCTCCTGCGTCACCGAGCCGACCTTCTTGCTGTGCGGCGTGGCGCTGCCGGACTTCACACCGGCGGCGGCGAGCAGCAGCTTGGCCGCGGGCGGCGTCTTGAGCTCGAAGGTGAAGGACCGGTCCTCGTAGACCGAGATCTCCACCGGCACGACCTGACCGCGCTGCGACTCGGTCGCGGCGTTGTAGGCCTTGCAGAACTCCATGATGTTGACGCCGTGCTGACCCAGGGCCGGGCCGACGGGCGGCGCCGGCGTCGCCGCACCGGCGCTGATCTGCAGCTTGACGACCGCGGAGAGCCGTCGCTTCTTCGGGGGCATGACTTCCTCGTTGTTGCTGGTGGTCTCGGGTTCTAGATCTTGGAGACCTGGTTGAACCCGAGCTCGACCGGGGTCTCCCGGCCGAAGATGGAGACGAGCACCTTCAGCTTCTGGGCGTCGACGTTGACCTCGGAGATGCTGGCGGGCAGCGTCGCGAACGGGCCGTCCATGACGGTGACCGACTCGCCGACCTCGAAGTCGACCTCGACCGTGGGCTTGCCGCCGAGGTCCTCGGTGCCGGCCTTCTCGGCACCCTTGGCCTTCTTCGGCGTCTCCTGGCGCGGCAGGAGGAACTTGACGACCTCGTCGAGGGTCAGCGGCGACGGGCGCGACGTGGCGCCGACGAAGCCGGTGACGCCCGGGGTGTTGCGCACCGCGCTCCACGAGGCGTCGTTGAGGTCCATCCGCACGAGGATGTAGCCGGGCAGCACCTTGCGCTGGACCTGCTTGCGCTGCCCGTTCTTGATCTCGGTGACCTCCTCGGTGGGCACCTCGACCTGGAAGATGAAGTCCTCGACGTCCAGGGTCTGGACGCGCGTCTCGAGGTTGGCCTTCACCTTGTTCTCGTAGCCGGCGTACGAGTGCACGACGTACCAGTCGCCGGGCGCCAGGCGCAGGGAGTCCTTGAGGGCCTGGGCCGGGTCGACCTCCTCCTCGGGCTCCGGCTCCGCGACGGCGGGGGTCTCGTCGACGACGATGTCGTCCTCGGTGTCCCCGCGCGCGGCGATGTCGGCCGTGCCCGCGGACTCCTCGGGGAGGTCGGCGTCGTCCTCGTCGGCCCCCAGGGCGCTGCGGGCGGCCGCGATCTCGGCCTCGGCGTCGACGCCGGCCTCGTCCTCGGCGCCGTCGACCTCGGTGTCACCGTTCTCGCGCGCCTCGCGGGCGGCGCGGGCCACCTCGCCGTCCGAGAGGGTGGCGGGGTTCTCCTCGGTGCTGAGCTCCCCGTACGTGCCACTGCCCTCGCGCACCATGACGCCGCGCGTGCGCGCCTCGCCGACGAGCTCGGGCTCGCCGCCGTCGGGGGTGGTGCCGTCGTCTGCGTCGGGTCCTGCGGAGGTCACTTCTCGTCTCACTTCCTTTGCACGGCGGGCACCGCTGCGCGGTGCCCGGCCGGCCGCTCGGCGGAACGGTCAGCCGAAGAGGGCGAACACGGCCTTGGCGAACGCCCAGTCCAGGGCCGCCACCAGGGCCACCATGAACGCCACGAACACGAGGACGACGAACGTGTAGACCACGATCTGCCGCCGCGTCGGCCAGTGGACCTTGCGGAGCTCGGCGACCACCTCGCGCAGGAAGCGCCGGAGGCGGGCGAACACCGAGCCCTCCGACGGCGTCCGGTCGCGATCGCGTGTCGGCGTCGCGGTGGCCTTCCCGGCCGTCGCGCCCCGCCCCGTCGCGGTGTCGTCCGACCCGCCGGTCCCGTTGCCGGCCGCCCCGGCGCGCCGTCGACGGCCCGCGGCGGTGACCGGACGCGCGTCGTCGTCGTCGCTCACGCGCCGACGCCGGCTGCTGTCCTCGCTCACTGCGCCGTCCTCACCGTCCTCGTCACCCAACCCCGCCGGGCCGGCGGGCATTCCGTCGCGTCGGTGCAGGGGCGACAGGACTTGAACCTGCAACCTGCGGTTTTGGAGACCGCTGCTCTGCCAATTGAGCTACGCCCCTGTGGCGGTCCCGGAGGTCCGCCCGGGTGGCCCGGCGTCGTCCCGAGCACGCCGGTGAGCGCGCGGGAGCGACGGACGAACTGCCCGGTGAACCATGCTACGGCAAGCACCCGGGGGCGACGGCGCCGGGGGACGGCCGCCGACCGGGCGGCCCGGGCTCGTTTGCCAGAATACGGGGCATGGCATCGGTCACGTCGTCGTCCACGTCGCTCGCCCCGTCCGCGACCGACCGCCGCATCTCCGCCCGCGTCGGCGGGATCGCGGAGTCGGCCACGCTGGCGGTCGACGCGAAGGCCAAGGCCCTCAAGGCCGCCGGGCGCCCCGTCATCGGGTTCGGCGCCGGCGAGCCGGACTTCCCGACGCCCCAGCCGGTGGTCGAGGCGGCGATCGCCGCGTGCTCGGACCCGAAGAACCACCGCTACTCCCCCGCCGCCGGGCTGCCCGAGCTGCGGGACGCGGTCGCGGCCAAGACGGCCCGCGACTCGGGGTGGCAGGTCGAGGCCCGGCAGGTGCTGGTCACCAACGGCGGCAAGCAGGCCGTCTTCGAGGCGTTCGCGACGCTGATCGACCCCGAGGACGAGGTGCTCCTGCCGGCGCCGTACTGGACGACCTACCCCGAGGCCGTGCGCATGGCCGGCGGGAACCCGGTGCAGATCGACACCGACGAGACCACCGACTTCCTGCCCACCGTCGAGGCCCTCGAGGCCGCGCGCACGCCGCGCACCAAGGCGCTGCTGTGGTGCTCGCCGTCGAACCCGACCGGTGCGGTCGCTCCGCGCGAGCTGGTCGAGGCCGTCGGGCGCTGGGCCGCCGAGCACGGCATCTGGGTGATCGCCGACGAGATCTACGAGCACCTCGTCTACGACGGCGCCGAGCACGTCTCGATGCCGGTGGCCGTGCCCGAGGTCGCCGACCGCTGCGTCGTGCTCAACGGCGTCGCCAAGACGTTCGCGATGACCGGGTGGCGCGTCGGCTGGATGATCGGGCCCGCGGACGTCGTCGCGGCCGGGATCAACATGCAGTCGCACCTGACGTCGAACGTCTGCAACGTCGCGCAGCGCGCCGCCCTCGCCGCGGTCACGGGCCCGCTCGACGCGGTGGCCGAGATGCGCGAGGCGTTCGACCGTCGGCGCCGGCTGATCGTCGAGCTGCTCTCGGGCATCGAGGGCGTCACCTGCCCGACCCCGCGCGGCGCGTTCTACGCCTACCCGTCGGTGGCCGGGCTGCTCGGCAAGGAGATCCGCGGCGAGCGCCCGCAGACCAGCGTCGACCTCGCCGCGCTCGTGCTCGAGCACGCCGAGGTGGCCGTCGTGCCCGGCGAGGCGTTCGGGACCCCGGGCTACTTCCGGCTGTCCTACGCCCTCGGCGACGACGACCTGCGCACCGGCGTCACCCGCATGGCCGACCTGCTGGCCGAGGCGACGTAATCCGCGCGACGATCACGCCGTAGACCTGCCGTACACCTTCGGCACGACGAGGAGCGCCGGTGGGCCGTGTCCCGCGCCTGACCCTGACCGCACTGCTCGGGCTCGCGGCCCTGCTGGTCACCCCGGTGGCGTCGGCGGCTTCGGCGCCTGACGGGCAGTCCTACGTGGCGCTCGGCGACTCCTACACGGCGTCGCCGCTGACCGGCCCGCTCGCCGGGCCGCCGCCGGGGTGCCTGCGCTCGACGAACAACTACCCGCACCTCGTCGCCGGGGCCACCGGCGCGCAGCTCACCGACGTGAGCTGCAGCGGGGCGCGGACCCGGGACCTGTCGGCCCCGCAGCCGGTCTCGGGCGGTGGGCAGAACCCGCCGCAGTACGACGCCCTCGGCGCCGGCACGCAGCTCGTCACCGTCGGGATCGGCGGCAACGACATCGGCTTCTCCGAGATCGTGCAGGGCTGCGTGAGCCCGACGCCGTTCGGCACGCCGTGCCGCGACCGCTACGTCCAGGGCAGCCACGACGAGCTCGAGGCGCGGATCGACGCGCTCGGCGACCGTCTCGACGACGTCCTCGACGAGGTCCACCGCCGTGCCCCCGCCGCCCGGGTCCTGCTCGTCGGCTACCCGTCGGTGCTGCCCGCCGAGGGACCGGGCTGCTACCCGGTCGTGCCCTACACCGGGGGCGACGTCGAGTACCTGCGCGGCGTGCTCACCGACCTGAACGAGGCGATCGCCGACGCGGCGGACGACGGCGACGCCACCTACGTCGACACCGCGACGCCGACCGTCGGGCACGACGTCTGCACCCCGCCCGGGACGCGGTGGATCGAGGGCCTCGTGCCGACGGCCCCGGCGTACCCGGTGCACCCGAACGCCCTGGGCTCGGCGGCGCTCTCCCGGGCCGTCCTCGCCACCCTCGGCGTCCCCGTCCCCGCCTGAGGCACCCGCTGGATGAACGAACGGCGCCTTCGCTACTACCGAAGCAGCGAAGGCGCCGTTCGTTCATCGGAGGTCTGCGCGTTCGGCGCACGCCGGTAGTCCTGGTGGCGGCAGGCGGGAGGAGGTCAGGCGGGGCGGACGACGGCGACGGCCTTGCCCAGCACGCCCTTGCCGCCGTGGGTGGCGGTGAGGGCGACGGTGCGGGTGCCGTCGTCGGCGACGGCGGTGACCTTGCCGCCGAGCTCGACGCTCGCGCCCTCGTCGTCGTCGGGGACCACGACGGGGCGGGTGAAGCGGGTCGAGAAGGAGACGACGGCCGTCGGGTCGCCGGCGAGGTCGGCGACGTAGCGCGCGGCGAGGGCCATCGTGAACATGCCGTGGGCGATGACGCCGGGCAGGTCCGCGGCGAGCGCGGTGCGCTCGTTCCAGTGGATCGGGTTGAGGTCGCCCGAGGCGCCCGCGTAGCGCACGAGGTCGGCGCGGGTGATCGTGACGGTGCGCGGCTCGAGGGCGTCGCCCTCGCCGGCGTCGGCGAGCGTGCTCACGCCGGGTCCGCCCGGCCGACGAGCGTCGCGCGGGTGGTGAGCACCTCGGCGCCGTCGGCGTCGGTGACGTCGCAGCGGAAGGTGACGACGTCGTTGCCCGCGAGATCACGGATCTCGTCGACGGCCACGACGGTGGTCACGACGTCGCCGGCGTGCACGGGCCGGGCCAGCTCGAACGACTGGTCGCGGTGGACGACGCGCGTGAAGTCGAGCCCCAGCGCCGGGTCGTCGACGACGCGCCGGGTGGCGGGCCAGGTGAACACCACCGGGAACGTCGTCGGCGCGACGACGTCGGGGTGGCCCGCCGCCCGGGCGGCCTCACGGTCGTGGTGCACGGGGTCGTCGGCGCCGACGGCGGCCGCGAACTCCCGGATCTTCTCCAGCGAGACCTCGTAGGTCTCCGCGGGCCAGGTGCGGCCCACGAACGAGGCGTCGAGGGGCACGCGTCAGCGGGTCTCGCGGTGGCCGCGGTGGGTGCCGCAGTGCGGGCAGAACTTCTTGATCGTCAGGCGATCGGGGTCGTTCCGCCGGTTCTTCCGCGTGATGTAGTTGCGGTTCTTGCACTCCTCGCAGGCCAGCGTGATCTTCGGACGGATGTCGGTGGTGGCCACGGAGGTTCCTCTCGAGCGATGGTTCCCGGCGGCCACGAGGCCGCCCGCGTCGTGCTGGTAGCGGTGGCCGGACTTGAACCGGCGACACAACGATTATGAGCCGTTTGCTCTACCGACTGAGCTACACCGCCGCGGTGAGCACGTCGTCGCACGACGAAGCCGACGGACCAGTGTCCGCCGGCTGCTCACCGAGAGCCCCTTTACGGAATCGAACCGTAGACCTTCTCCTTACCATGGAGACGCTCTGCCGACTGAGCTAAAGGGGCCTGCCCCGGGGGGCGGCCACCACAGTACCGCCTCGGGTCACGCGATCAGCGTCCGGGGTCCGGGTGCGGCGCCGGGCTCGTCGGGGTGCACGTCGAGGGACTCGAGCCAGGTGTCGAAGCAGCGTGCGGGCAGCGGGCGCGACACCAGGTAGCCCTGCGCGACGTCGCACCCCATCTCCGCGAGGGCGACGCGCACGGCCGCCTGCTCGACGCCCTCGGCGACCACCGTGAGGCCCAGCGTATGACCCAGGTCGACGATCGCGCGGACGACGGCGACGTCGCCGTACTCGGTGCCCATGCCCAGCACGAAGCTCTTGTCGATCTTGACCTGGTCGACCGGGAGCCGGCGCAGGTGGGCCAGCGAGGACTGACCGGTGCCGAAGTCGTCGACCGCGAGGTGGCAGCCCAGGGAGTGCAGGCGCCGCAGCACCGGCAGGGCGACCTCGCGCTCGGACGACACCCCGGACTCGGTGAGCTCGAGGGTCAGCAGCTCCGCGGGCACGCGGTGGACCGCGAGCAGGGCCGCGACCTCCTCGGCGAAGTCGTCGACGGCGAGGTTGCCGACCGAGACGTTGACCGCCACCGACAGGCGCATGCCGCGGTCGAGCCAGCGACGCGCGGCGGCCAGCGACTCGTCGAGCACGAACGTCGTCAGCTCGGCGATCTGGCCGGTGGCCTCGAGGACGGGGACGAACTCGTCGGGCAGCAGCAGGCCGAGCTCGGGGTGGTCCCAGCGCGCGAGCGCCTCGACCCCGACGACCGTCCGCGTCCCGAGGGAGACCACCGGCTGGAAGTCGACGCGGACGTCGCGGCGGGCGACGGCCGCCGAGAAGCCGCGGATGAGGCGCAGCCGCCGGGCCGCCCGCTCGCCCATGCTCGGCTCGTAGCAGCGCACCGGCTCGCCGCCGTCGCGCGTCGCGGCCAGGGCGACGTCGGCGCGGCGCAGCAGCGCGGCGGTGCGGTCGGGACCGGCGGAGACGTCGGCGAGCCAGGGCCCGTCGGCGGCGACGCCGATGACGACCGGCGCCTCGAAGCGCACGCCCTCGACGAGGTAGGGCGCGAGCAGGCTCTCGCGCAGCGCCTCGGCGGCGAGGTGCGCGTCGTGCCCGTCGACACCGGGCAGCAGCACGGCGAAGGTGTCGCCCTCGAGGCGGGCGACCACCGGGACGCCGTCACCGGGCGCGCCCGGCCGCAGCGAGCACAGGCGCTCGGCGGCGAGGCGCACGAAGACCTCGCCGCGGGCGTGCCCGAGGGTGTCGTTGACCTGGCCGAGCAGCGCGAGGTCGACCATGGCGATCGCCCCGGCCCCCGTCGTGACCGTGCGCAGGAAGCCCTCGCGGTTGAGCAGCCCCGTCAGCGGGTCGTGGTGCGCGTCGCGGCGCAGGCGCTCGGCGAGCTCGGCGGCCGCGGCGTCGTCCCGGCGTCGCCGGACCCGCTGCACGACGAGCACCACCACGGCGACCGCGAGGACCACCGCGAGCATCGTCGCGAGCACGACGACCTCGGTGGCGCCGGCCGCCGGGGAGGCGAGGGGTGGGGCGGTCGACGCGACGGCGGTCAGCGCCACACCACCACCCCTTCCGATCACCGTCGACCCCGGGCCGGGCGCCCCGGAGCAGCGGACCCATCGTCGTCTCGTTCACCCTGAGCGACAAACCGGTGGCGAGCGACCGATGAGTAGTTCACTCCTCCGGACCATCATGCACCCTTCGCCTCGCTCAACGATGACCCACCGGGGCAGATGCGATGCGCGACGCACCCCATCCGTGGCCCACGGCGCCCCGCCGGATCTCCGACGGTCCGGGGACGGACGTCCGCCGGACGGCCCGGCGGGGTGCGCTCTGGTGGGATGGCGGGGACGGCGCCCGGGACGGGCGCGGGACGAGGGAGTGGACGTGGCCGACGTGGGTGGCGTGCGGGCGGGCATCGTGGCGACGGGCAGCGAGCTGCTGACCGGGCGCATCACCGATCGCAACGGACCGTGGGTGGCGGAGCGCCTCGGGGAGCTCGGCGTCGAGGTGTCCCACCTCGTGCTCGTCGGCGACCGCGGCGAGGACATGGCGGCGGCGCTGCGCTTCCTGGCGGGTGACGGCGTCGACCTCGTCGTCACGACCGGCGGCCTCGGACCGACCGCCGACGACCTCACCGGCGAGGTCGTCGCGGCCGAGACCGGGCGACCGCTCGAGCTCGACGAGCGCATGGAGAAGGTCGTCGGCGACATCATCGCGAAGTTCGCCGACCGCCTGCGCTGGGACGCCGACGCGCTGGCCGTCGCCAACCGCAAGCAGGCGATGGTGCCCCGCGGCGCGACCCCGATCCACCCGGCCGGTACCGCGCCCGGCCTCGCCGTGCCCCCGCACCCCGAGCGCGGCGGCCCGACGGTCCTGGTGCTGCCCGGCCCGCCGCGCGAGGTCCGCGCGATGTGGGACGAGGCGATCGCGGCGGAGCCGGTCCGGGCGGTGCTGGCGCAGACGGCCCCGTACGACGAGACCCACCTGCGGCTGTTCGGCGTCCCCGAGTCCGAGATCGCCGCGACCCTGCGCGACGTCGGAGAGCACACCGACCTCGCGCCGCTCGAGATCACCACCTGCCTGCGCGACTTCACCCTCGAGGTCGACCTGCGCCACGCGCCCGGCTCCGCGGCCGCCGCGACCGCGCGCGACGCCGTCGTCGCGGAGATCGACCGCCGGCACGGGCGCGCGGTGTTCTCCCGCACCGGCCAGACGATCGACGAGCTGCTCTTCGACCTGCTCGACGGCCAGGTCGTCGCCACCGCCGAGTCGTGCACCGGCGGCCTGCTCGCCGGGCGCCTGACCGCCCCCGCCGGGGCGTCGGGACACGTGGCGGGCGGCGTCGTGTCGTACTCCAACGACGCGAAGGCCGACCTGCTCGGCGTGCCCCGGGAGCTGATCGAGACCCACGGGGCGGTGTCACCGCAGGTCGCCGAGGCCATGGCCGACGGCGCGCTGGCCCGCTTCGGCGCGAGCGTGGCCGTCGCCATCACCGGCGTCGCCGGCCCGGGCGGCGGCACCGAGGCCAAGCCCGTCGGCTACGTCTGCTTCTGCGTGCGCACGTCCGACGGCCGGACCCTGGCCCGCGACCCCGTCCTGCCGGGCGAGCGCGGCGACATCCGCGAGCGCTCGGTCGTGCTGGCGATGCACCTGATCCGGCGGGTGCTCACCGGCGACGGCTAGGTCCGCTCACCTGCCGCAGGCACCTACGTGACCCGGGCGATGAAGGCGGAGACGTCGTCGAGGATCTCGTCCTTGTTCGTCTCGTTGAGCACCTCGTGGCGAGCGCCCGGCTCGATGCGGGTGGTCTGGTCGCCGCCGCGCAGCTTGTCCATCACCGGGCGGGTGGAGTCCAGCGGCACGAGCTGGTCGTCCTCGCCGTGCACCCACAGCACCGGCAGCTCGCCGAAGCCCGGCCCGTTGGCGATCGCGTCCACCGCCGCGACGAACGCCTCGAGCGTCGGGCGCTTGAACGGCCCGTGCCAGACGAGCGGGTCGTTCCCGTAGGCCTCGCCGACTGCCGGGTCGCGGGAGAGCACGGCCGGGTCGATGGGGACGTCGGGGATCTCGTCGTACTCGAGCAGCCCGAAGATGCCCGGGCTGCCGCCGACGACCGGGCCGGTGAGCACGAGGCCGGCGAGGACGTCGGGGAAGCGCTGCGCGTAGCGGGCGGCGATGAGCCCGCCCATGGAGTGCCCGAGCAGCACGATCGGCAGGTCGGGGTGCTCGTCGCGCGCGGTGCGGCGGACCTGGTCGAGGTCGTCGACGAGGTCCTCGACGTCGGTCACCAGGACGGCCTCGCCCTCGGAGCGGCCGTGGCCCAGGTGGTCGGGCGCGTAGGCGACGGCGCCGTCGGCGGCCAGGCGGTCGAGCACGTGGGCGTAGCGCCCGGAGTGCTCGCCGTAGCCGTGCGCGACGAGCACCACGCGGCGCGGCGCGCCGTCGGGGTCCCGGCGGCGGACGACGACGCGGCCGCGGGTGCCGTCGATCTCCAGGTCGGTCTCGGTGCCGGTCATGCAGGCGTCTCCAGGGATCGGTGGGCGGCGGTGACGCCGAGGACGGCGTCGACCACCAGGTCGGGGTCGTCCCACATCGGCACGTGGCCGACGCGGGGCAGGCGGACGAACTCGGCGCCGGGCAGCCGCTCGCGCAACCCGACGCCGTGGCGCCGCCACGGGATGAGGCGGTCGCGCCCGGACCACGCGACGCGCACCGGGCACGGCAGGTCGTCGAACGGGGCGACGCCGCCGTGCTCGGCGGCGCGGTCGAGCAGCTCGTGCAGCACCACGCACCCGGCGAGGTCGTCGAACAGCTCCCCCACGTCCGCGGTCGGCACCCGGTCGCCGCGCTCGAGCACGCGCGACAGCAGCACCCGGCGCACCCAGGACCGGCGGGCCGCCGCGCGCAGCGTCGGGGACCCGGCGAGCGCCGAGCCCAGCCGGAACGTCCAGACCAGCACGCGCAGGTCCCACCGCGTGCCCCAGCCGCCGGCCGGCGAGAGCGCCACGACCGTGCGCGCGCGGCCGCGGCGGACGAGCTCGAGGGCGACCCAGCCGCCGAGGGAGTTGCCGACGAGGTGGGCGGTCGGCATCCCGGCCGCGTCCATCACGCGCTCGACGTCGTCGACGATCCCGGCCACGCCCACCGGCGTGCCGTCCGGCCACGCGGCGCCGCCGCGGTGGCCGGCCATCGTCGGCACCAGCACCTCGTGGTGGGCCTCCAGCGCCGGGCGCACGGGGTCCCAGGCGCGCGCCGACATGCTCGCCCCGTGCAGGAGCACCAGGGGCTCCCTCACGCCCGCCCCAGGGCCAGCACCTCGTCGAACCCGTCGGCGAGATCCTGCTCGAACCCCTCGAGGTCGGTGAACGACGCCGCGTCGAGGTTGGCCGCGACGCAGCACACCTCGCCGTGGGTCACCATCGCGATCATCGCCGCGCAGCCGGGCAGCGGCGCGAACGGGTAGCTGCGCAGGATCTTCGCGCCGGCCAGGAAGGCGTCGTCGCGCAGGCCGGGGATGTTGCTGGCCTGCAGGTCGTTGCTCTTCGTCGCGCCGCCCCCGAACCCGGCGACGACGGTCCCGGGCAGCCGGGCGAGCCACGCGCTGACGAGCTCGACGCTCTCCAGCGCCGGCTCGGCGAGCGCCGCCTTCATCCGCCGCCGCACCTCGGTCACCCGGGTCGCCGGGTCGGCGATGCCCACGGGCGCCGACAGCCGCGCCGGCGCGAAGTGGTTGCCGCCGGGCTCGTGCTCCTCGCGGCGGATCGACACCGGCAGCGTCACGGGCATGAGCCGGTCGGGCGGAAGCGGCTCCCCGCGCCGCTGCGAGTACCGGCGGA
Source organism: Actinomycetospora chlora (assembly GCF_039542135.1). Taxonomy (NCBI): domain Bacteria; kingdom Bacillati; phylum Actinomycetota; class Actinomycetes; order Pseudonocardiales; family Pseudonocardiaceae; genus Actinomycetospora; species Actinomycetospora chlora. Next base: position 2,140 of record NZ_BAABHO010000035.1, on the reverse strand, counting down.
ACGCCCCGAGCAGGCCCGCGACGTAGGCGTCGTTGACCGACCCGCCGACCGACTTGCCCGCCGCGCGCAGGTCGGCGAACGGCACGTCCAGCGTGCGGAAGCGCCACGAGGGGCTGCGGTGCGACAGCACGGGCAGCGGCGGCGCGGGCGGCGGCGAGAGCACGCGGCGCGCGGAGACGACGTAGGAGACGGCGTCGCGGACCGCACGGTCGGGCCGCACGAGCGACGCGGCCGCGCCGAGCGCCCCGCGGGCGGCGCCGCCGACGAGCCCGAGGTCGCTGCGCGCCTGTCGCACGAGCTCCCGGGTGAACGTCGCGGGCGGGCCGGACGGCGGCGGGGGCTGGGGCTTGTCGGTCATCGGCTCGCGGGTGCGGGAGTGCAGCCCGGCCAGCAGCTGGGCCAGCCCCATCCCGTCGGAGAGGACGTGGGAGAGCTTGAACAGCAGCGCCGCGCCGCCGTCGGGCAGGCCGCCGACCAGCGTCGCCTCCCACAGCGGGCGCGACGGGTCGAGCGGCGTCATCGCCGTCTGCTCGGCGAGGGTGAACAGCCCGGGCAGCCCCGTGCCCTCGGGCAGGCGGAGACGGCGCAGGTGGTAATGCAGGTCGAAGTCCGGGTCGAGCGCCCAGTGCGGCGTGCCCGCGCCGAGGAACGGCGTGACGATCCGCTCCCGGAAGCGCGGCACGACCCGCGACGCCCAGTCGGTGGCCGCGACGAAGCGGTCCCAGTCGGGCTCGAGGTCGAGCGTCTCGACGATGACGACCGTCGAGCGCATCCGCGGGTCGGCCTCGACCCGCCACATCAGCGCCTCGAAGCCGGTCAGCTCCTCCGAGCGGGACCACTGCAGGCGCCCGTCCGCGGTGCGCGGGGGCGTGGGATCGGGGCTCACGCGCCACCTTCCAGGACGGCGACGAACCGGTTGCGGACGTCCTCGACGTGCTCGGACATCGTCTCGGTCGACCAGTCGGCGGTGTCGATCGGCGGCAGGACGTCGACGTGCACGGTGCCGCCGCGCAGCGTCTGGTGCCCGCGCCACATGACCTGCCCGGCGTCGTGGATGACGATCGGCACCATCGGCACGCCGGCCTGCAGGGCGATGTGGAACGCGCCCTTCTTGAAGCGCCCGAGCCGCGGGGTCGGCGAGCGCGTGCCCTCGGGGGCGATGGCGAGCGACCAGCCCTCGTCGCGCAGCTTGCGCACCGCGGGCTCGAGCGCCTCCTTGGCCTGGCGGGTGTTGCCGCGGTCGACGAAGGCGACGCCGGCGAGGGAGAACATCGCGCCCCACAGCGGGATCTGCTTCGCCTCGGCCTTCGCGACACCGGTGAAGCCCCCACGCAGCAGCTTCATCAGCAGGGCGACGTCGATCTTGGACTGGTGGTTGAAGACGAACACGCAGGGCCGCGACGACCACAGGTGCTCGGTGCCGCGGACCTCGACGTCGATGCCGGCCAGCGCGAGGCCGAGGTCGCCGGTGACCGAGCACGTCAGGTCGACCATCTGGCGCCGCGAGCGCCGGGCGAGCCCGACGACCGCCGCGGTGCTCGCCGCCCCCAGCAGCGCGCCGTAGAAGCCGGCGGTGCGCAGCACGTCGCCGGGGGTGGCGAGGGTGCCGCCGCGGGGCTCGACGGTGAGCACGGGCCGGTCGGCACGGTCGCCGCCGGCGCTCGACGTCACCAGCAGCGGATGGTCGCCCGCGGCGAGCAGCGCCTCCGCGCCGTCGCCGGCGTAGACGAACGTCGCGGGCGCCCCCGCGAGCGCCCCCGCCAGGGCCTCGGACTTCGCCGCGCCCAGCAGCACCGGGCCGTCGACCTCGCCGGTGAGCGCCCGGTCGGTGACGGCGACCTCGGTGGCCACCAGCTCGTCGGCGCCGAGGTCCTCGACGAGGGGGGCGAGCACGGGGCGCGGCGCGTGGCCGGTGACGACGACGCGGTGGCCGGCCCGGCGGTGCCGGGCGACCAGCGACCAGACCTCCGGGCGCAGCTGCGCGCCGAGCTCGTCGCGCAGCACCGTGCGGGCCCGGCGCGCGACCGCGTCCTCGCCGTCGCCGGCCCAGCCCTCGACGAGGCGGCGCACGGCGGTGAGATCGTCGCCCGCGACCGCGACCAGCGCGAGGTCGCCGGGCAGCGAGCCCCACGCCGTGCGG